>NZ_KI912438.1:124849-148900 GCF_000518445.1 Shewanella sp. 38A_GOM-205m
CTTGAAGTGGCTCCCCTGACTGGACTTGAACCAGTGACATACGGATTAACAGTCCGCCGTTCTACCGACTGAACTACAGGGGAATCGCAATTTCTCGCTTGTCTCGCTGAGAACGGAGCGCATAGTAAATCGCTCTGTGGGTGGAGTCAACTCGCATCCCCAAAAAAAGTGTCATTAAGCTGTTAATTGCTTATCTAATGCTCACAGTGATGGATAAAACTGCTTTATGGATATTTTTTGCTTAAAAAATAACGGCTAAACACTTATGTGCCAGGCGTTTGACTCAGACCTCTTGCCATTTGCAACAAGGATATCGACCTTAATGAGCCCTTTTCTAGCGATTGAGCTGCCATGCCATAGATAAATACCATGGGGGATTATGAAAGGGGCATCAAACTGAGCGCTTCAAGCAAGATAGAACACCTCTCAAAAAAGGACAGTACAATCATTTTGTGTTCATTTTTGGTGCAGCTTAATCCCTTTGCGAGTACCACACTTTCATATGTTCTTTTATTACAAAATACCCACCAGGGTAGGATAAATGGAACCGGATGCCTCAAGCCCCCATGGCTAAAGGGTTACACTGACTTATCCACTAAATCTGTGGATAAACCTGTGAGCTTCCCCGCTTTATGGGCTGCAAACCCTTGTGGCATCAGCATTGAACTTAAAATGGTCAATTTGGGAGGCTAAAATATAAACATAACAAAAACAGCAAGATATAAAAGTCAAGCCGCTTTGGTTTGCTTGGTGATTTTTGTAACAAAGCTGTAAGGAAGTATCTGCCAATCCTTGTGCATTAAATCCGCCTCAGTGATTCATTCGGATGGATTTTTTATATTTGGCCGCCACATCTGCCGTCTCGTTGCTGAGTTTCAGCACAAGCTGCTGCTGACATCATGTTGGCAGGAGTAATGCGGCTTTTGGCTTGGCGTAATTCGGCCCAATGAGTAAAATGAAAGGCTTAACCGAAGGAGCATTAAAGTGTCAGCTACGCCGTTTCGTTTGGAGTCTCAGTATTCTCCTGCCGGAGATCAGCCCTCCGCCATTGCCAAACTGGTTGATGGCCTGGAATCCGGGCTCGCCAACCAGACTTTGCTGGGGGTTACCGGCTCAGGAAAAACTTTCACCATTGCCAATGTGATTGCCAATCAAGGGCGGCCAACCATCATTATGGCGCCCAATAAAACGTTGGCGGCACAACTCTACGGTGAGATGAAAGAGTTTTTCCCCCATAATTCGGTGGAATACTTCGTTTCCTACTATGACTACTACCAACCGGAAGCCTATGTGCCTTCGACCAACACCTTTATTGAGAAGGATGCTTCGGTCAACGCTCATATCGAGCAGATGCGGCTCTCGGCCACCAAGGCCTTGCTGGAGCGGCGTGATGTGGTGTTGGTGGCTTCGGTCTCAGCCATTTATGGTCTTGGCGACCCTGATTCTTACATGAAGATGCTGCTGCACCTGCGCCAGGGCGACATCATGGGCCAGCGGGATATACTGCAGCGGCTCAGCGAGTTGCAATATAGCCGCAACGATATTGAACTGCAGCGCGGTACCTTCAGGGTACGCGGTGAGGTAATAGATATCTTCCCGGCCGAATCGGACCGGGATGCTATTCGGGTCGAGTTGTTCGATGATGAGATAGAGCAGCTGTCGCTGTTCGACCCTTTGACCGGCCAGGTGCGTAAACGCATTGCCCGCGCCACGGTTTACCCCAAGACTCACTATGTGACCCCGAGAGAAAAAATATTGGCGGCCACAGAGCAGATAAAGGCCGAGCTCAGAGAGCGCCGTCAGCAGTTGCTGGATGCCAATAAGCTGATTGAGGCACAAAGGATCAGCGAGCGGGTGCAGTACGATGTGGAGATGATGACAGAACTGGGTTATTGCTCCGGTATCGAAAACTACTCCCGTTATCTCTCCGGGCGTGCACCGGGAGAAGGGCCGCCGACTTTGCTGGATTATCTGCCGCCGGATGGTCTGCTGATCATCGACGAGTCCCATGTGACTGTGCCGCAGATAGGTGCCATGTACAAGGGTGACCGTTCGAGGAAAACCACCCTGGTGGAGTACGGTTTCCGCCTGCCATCGGCACTGGATAACAGACCGCTCAAGTTTGAAGAGTTCGAGTCCTTGATGCCGCAGACGATTTATGTGTCGGCCACACCGGGCAGTTATGAACTTGAACGCAGCGGCGGCGATGTGGCCGAGCAAGTGGTCAGGCCCACGGGTTTGTTGGATCCCGAGCTGGAAGTGCGGCCGGTGGCGATTCAAGTGGATGATCTGCTCTCTGAGGCCAACAAGCGCATTGCCGTCAACGAACGTGTGTTGGTGACCACGCTGACCAAGCGGATGGCGGAAGATCTCACCGAATATCTCGATGAACACGGCGTTAAGGTGCGTTACTTGCACTCGGACGTGGATACCGTGGAGCGGGTGGAGATCATTCGCGATTTACGTAAGGGGGTATTCGACGTGCTGGTCGGCATCAACTTGCTCAGGGAAGGGCTGGACATGCCGGAAGTGTCTCTGGTGTGTATTCTCGATGCCGATAAAGAGGGCTTCCTGCGCTCCGAGCGCTCGCTTATCCAGACCATAGGCCGCGCAGCCCGTAACATTAACGGCAAGGTGATCCTTTACGCCGATAAGGTAACCCCTTCAATGGCCAAGGCCATGGATGAAACTAATCGTCGCCGCGAGAAACAGCACGCTTTCAACCTGGCCAATGGCATAGTGCCCAAGGGCTTGGTGAAGAAGATCACAGATGTTATGGATGTGGGAGATTCCCCCTCATCGGCAGCACCCCAGCCGGGTGCCCGTAAGGTGGCGGAGCGCAAGTCGGCTTATCAGGTGGACGCTGCCAATCTGGCACATGAAATAGACAGGCTGGAAAAACAGATGCACCAGCATGCCAGGGATCTGGAGTTTGAGCAGGCCGCTGCGCTGCGTGATGAAGTGGCAAGGCTCAGAGAGGAGCTTATCAAGGCCTAAAGCACACATGGGGCTTGTTCGCACCTTCCCTAAAATTGACTCATTGACAAAGAACCCGGCAAAAGCCGGGTTCTTTATGCTGTTCATCTGTCAACGACTTTAAAGAGCTTGATTTAAAAGCCTAATTTAAAAACCCCTATTTAAATGCTTAGGCTTGGCATCAAAGTTTCGGCGCTTTATAAGCACTCAGTCGCCACAAGCCAAACAGTGCGATACCACCAATCAGGCCAACAAGATGCGCTTCAACCGCGACTCTGGCGCCAATCAGTGCGCTGACTTCAGCGGCCGCCCCTTGCCATTGCTCCCAGCCGACCTTGGCGATAACGCCAGCAAGCAGCAGGTAACCTGAACTGCGACCGCTGCGAATATCGGCCAGGGCGCCGAAGGCAAACAGGCCGTGCAGTATGCCACTGAGTCCCACATAACCCATAAGCTGCGGGTAGCAAAGATAAAGTCCTACACCTTCAAGCAGACACAGTGCCAGGGTCAATATCAATACACCCAGGGCGTTATAGTGTTCCTTATGCAGATAAAGGATCACCCAAAACCCGGCAAGGTTCATCAGCAGATGCCAGAAGTTGGTGTGCAGCAGATTGCCGCTGACAAGCCGCCACAGCTCACCTTGTTCTATGGCGCTGCGGCGAAAGGCCAACAGCTCAGTGAGCGGCAGAGAATACAGCAGCAGCGCCAGGGCTGTTAACACAACACCTGAAAAATAAGCGGAACTCGGCTTCACGCTGTCTTGGCCGCCAGTATCGCCTGGATGCTGTCCGGCGTCGCCAGATACTCATCCAATCCTTTTTGACGCAATAAACAGGCGGGGCAGGTGCCACAGCCTTTGCCAAGAATGCCGTTATAGCAGGTAAGGGTTTCATCCCTTACCAGTGGCAGTTGCTGGTATTTATCTGCCAGTGCCCAGGTTTCGGCCTTGTTGAGCCACATGAGTGGCGTAACCAAACGCAGCTGTCTGTCCATGCCTTGTACCAGCGCAGACTCCATCGCCTTGATAAAGTCATTACGGCAGTCCGGGTAGCCGGAAAAGTCGGTCTCGCAGACACCTGTGATCACGGCCTCGGCGCCTATTTGATAGGCGTAGATCCCCGCCAGGGTCAGAAACAGAATATTGCGTCCGGGAACAAAAGTATTGGGCAGACCATTGTCCATCAAGTCGTTTGATACCGGGATATTGTCGCGGGTCAGGGCCGAGATGGCCAACTCATTGAGTAGAGTGACATCCAGCACCTTGTGACTGGCGGCGCCGAGTTTTTGCGCCAGTTGTTTGGCAACTTCAATCTCCTGGCTGTGGCGCTGGCCATAGTCGAAGGTGATGGCATGTACTTCATCATACTGGGCCAAGGCCTGAATAAGGCAGGTGGTGGAGTCCTGACCGCCGCTGAAAACGACTATCGCCTTGGAAATAGCTGGCTTAGTGCTCCGGGGCGGCTCTGCGGTTTGGGTTTGCGGTGCGTTTGATTCTGATGACATAAGCGATTGATTGGATGAAGACATAAGTGTCTATTCAAAGGGATGACTCAATCGTCACAGTTTACCCTAATTTGGCCGGCTGTCAGCGCCGGCTGGGTAAAAAACGGAAAATTCGCTCATCCTTGCGCTTGGGGCTAAATTCCTCTATAAATGCCGCCCCGGCAAATATGAGGAACCCCGATGTACTACCCCGTCAACGAAGTCTTTGAAACCCTGCAGGGAGAAGGTGTGTTTACCGGCGTTCCGGCTATTTTTGTGCGTTTGCAGGGTTGCCCTGTGGGGTGTCCTTGGTGTGATACCCGCCAGACCTGGGACAAGCTTGAGCATAATCAGGTGAAACCTGCCGATGTGATCCGCACCGATGGCAGTATCGGTCGCTGGGCCTTGCATGATGCCAAGTCTTTACTGGAGGCGTTCAAACAGCAGGGATTCAATGCCAGGCATATAGTGATCACAGGGGGTGAGCCTTGTCTCTATCCGCTCACTGAAATGACAGAAGCATTTAATGCCGCAGGCTTTCGCACTCAAATTGAAACCAGTGGCACCTTTGAGGTGAATTGCAGCGCAGATACCTGGGTCACAGTCTCGCCCAAGGTCGGTATGAAGGGGGGGATGCCGGTACTGCGTCAGGCGCTGGAGCGGGCAAATGAGATTAAGCATCCGGTGGCGACCGAGGCTCATATTGAGGAGCTGGATCAACTGCTGCAGGGACTGGATCTCAAAGACAAGACTATCTGCCTGCAGCCCATCAGCCAGAAGAGCCGGGCGACGGCGTTGGCGATGAAAGTCTGTATCGAACGCAACTGGCGTTTGTCTATTCAGACTCACAAGTATCTGGATATCGATTAATCCGTAGTGGTAATCGACAAAAAGCCGCATTGATGCGGCTTTTTGTTATCTGAAGCGCGTTGTTAGCAGCAGAGTTCACCCGTGGTTTCAAACAGCTTCAGTTTGTTTTGATACTGGCTGATATCCCCTATGTTGGCGGCTATCCACTCGGGGTTGTAATAAGTGTCCAGATAGCGCTCACCGGGGTCGCAGATCAGGGTCACTATTGAGCCCTGGCGGTTGTCGCGTTTCATTTCGGCCGCCAGCATCAGGGCACCATAGAGGTTGGTGCCGGTCGAGGCCCCGGTCTTGCGGCCGATGATCTGTTCCAGCCAATGGATTGTCGCCACAGAGGCGGCATCAGGGATCTTCAACATGAAGTCGACAACCCCCGGGATAAAGGAGGGCTCGACTCTGGGCCGGCCTATACCTTCAATCTTGCTGCCTTGCTCACAGGTGATGGCCGCATCTCTTTGTTGAAAATAGTCATAGAACACTGAGTTATCCGGGTCGACCACACACAGCTTGGTGCAAAGCTGTTGATAGCGGATATAACGGCCAATGGTGGCCGAAGTGCCGCCGGTACCCGGGCTCATCACAATCCACTCGGGAATAGGGAAGGGCTCGCGCTGCATCTGATCGAAAATGGCATTGGCAATATTATTGTTGCCGCGCCAGTCGGTGGCCCGCTCGGCATAGGTGAACTGATCCATATAATGGCCATTCAGCTCCCGCGCCAGCCGCTCAGACTCAGCGTAGATTTCGCTGGAGTGATTGACAAAGTGACAACGGCCGCCATAAAACTCTATCTGCTGTATCTTCTTGCGGGCGGTGGAGGCCGGCATAACCGCAATAAAGGGTAGCCCCAGCAGGCGGGCAAAGTAGGCCTCGGAGACAGCTGTGCTGCCGGATGAGGATTCAATGACAGGAGTATCCTGTTTGATCCAGCCGTTACACAAGGCGTACAGAAACAGTGATCTTGCCAAACGGTGCTTGAGGCTTCCGGTTGGATGGGTGCTTTCGTCTTTAAGATAGATATCCACTCCGGCGACCGCCGGCAGTTCCAGTTTAATCAAATGCGTGTCGGCACTGCGCTGAAAATCGGCTTCGATTTTGGCAATTGCTTCGTTTACCCAGAGATCGGCCATTGTTGTTCTTCTTTCTTATAACAGGATGGTCTTAATCATAACCAAAGGTAATGACAATGGATAGCGAAAACTCAGGCGTATTCAGGCACAGCGACAGGCTAGATGATTGATTGTTAATGAATTAAACGCAGTGGGCGTAGATAAAAAACTTGGAAGATTGACTAAAGGAATATAAAAGAAATGGTGGAGGGAGAAGGATTCGAACCTTCGAAGGCGGAGCCGTCAGATTTACAGTCTGATCCCTTTGGCCACTCGGGAACCCCTCCACGATTTCACTTTCGTGTCTTTTAAATTGTAGGCAAATGGTGGAGGGAGAAGGATTCGAACCTTCGAAGGCGGAGCCGTCAGATTTACAGTCTGATCCCTTTGGCCACTCGGGAACCCCTCCTCAATTGCGGCCGCCATAGTAGTCAGAAACCTTTTTCATGTAAAGCCCGATTTTAAAAAAAGGGCTAAAGTTCGTGGTCATTTGGTCGATTAACTAACAACGAGTTGTTTTGTTGATGTTTTTTTATGCGCACTGATGTTTCCTTAATCAATGAACTGCAATTGGGCGAACGGCTTAATCTGGCTGTTGAGTCCCATCGCCGGGGGGAGTTTGCCCTGCTTTTGGCGTTGCTGTCTCAGGATGTGCGCGATTGGCCCCAGTTTCACCTGCATGACGATGTTGAAAAGGACACTGTCCTGCGGCAGCAATTTGATCTGCCTGCGCCTCAACCTTTGGTTGGGGACTTGAGTCAAGAACCTTCCCCGGTAGACAACAGTTATCATTTTATCAGTGAGGGCGAGCGCAGCTTTCAACTGGCCCAGGCCTTGATGCCCGAACCTTTGGTTATCAGGGGAAAGAGAGATAGCGGAATGCAGGTGGCGTTGGATAACTGCGATTGGCACACAAGGTTGCGCACGGAAGGCGCCCTAAACCAACCCAAGGTGGCGCTAATGGAGTTTGTAGACCAACTGTCTGAGCAACGCAGGTTGGCCGGTCTTTATCAAACTGCGTGAGTCTTGCCTCAGTCCGGGTCTTGTCTATGTCGTATAATGGTGAGTGCCTATCAGCATCGGAGACATATAGATGAAGAGTATTGAACAGGCTCAGGCCGCCAATGTGCAGGACACTTGTGCCGAGTGTGGCAGCTATGTGGATATAGGGACAGTGGTCGAAGAAGGAGACACCTTGCTTTCGTTGACTTTTCAAGGTGAGTCGGCAGTAGCCGATGCCGAGGCGCTAAAGCAATTGGCCGAAGGCCGCTTCGCCGATGTCAAGGCTGAGCTCTGCAACGATGAGCAGGCTGTCACCCTGGCGCTGACTTTTTCCTGTAGTGCCGAGAAAATGATTTTTCAGTTGGAAAACGGCTTGGCATAAGTGACTTAAGTAAATGGTCAAAGGTGGCCAGATCCGAAAGGTTGTGAGGCCGACCATGGCAGGGTAAATGTAAGAAAGTATGAGTTATCTTGCTGGATATTATGTAAAAGTGTAATCTCGCGCAGAGAAGTGATAACAGGCCCGCGCATTCGGCGCGGGTTTCTTTAAGCCCGAAAGGGAACCTGAGGACATGTGTGAAGCGACGTAGGTATCAGCGATTGCTGGAGTTGTTGACCAACTCGGTTGCCAAGCAGCAGGGCGATTTCGCCAAGACGGCTGAACTGGCTACTGAGCTCTTGTGTCAGTACCTTGATGTGCAACACGCCAGTGTCTGGTCCTGGTCCAGGGATCAACATGTGCAGTTTGAAGTTGCCCGCTTTGGCTCAGGGCGACCTATTCAGACGCCCAGACCGCAACACCTCAGTCAAATACCCGCCTATATAGATCAACTCAAACAAAGACGCCACATTGACGCCAATGACGCGCTAGCGGATTGGCGGATGAGCGAGCTTGCCGAGGTCTACTTTAACGCCAACGGTATTGCCAGTGCCCTGGATATCGCTATCAGGATCAATGGCCACATTGAAGGCGTATTGAGCCTGGAGCGAACCATTGCCGGCGAACTCTGGAGCGATTTGGAAATCCACCTGGCATCGCAAGTCGCTGATCAACTGGCGCTGACTCTGGCGACCTATGATGCCTACCGTAAAGATGAACTACTGACGCTGTTTCAGTCGGCCGCGGAGCAGTCGGCCCAGGTCACCATGCTAATCAATCTGCACACAGAAGCGATTGAATACATCAACAGCGCCCATGAACAGATCACCGGTATCCCGAAAGAAAAAATGCTTGGTGCCAGCCTGAAGCAATTGGCCTTTTTTCATCAGCAACCCAAACAGGCTGAAATGACCTTGGCCAAAGTGCTGCGCGGTGAAGTGGCTACCGGTGAAGTGATGCTCAATCGTGAGCAGGGCCAGGAGTATTGGCTCAGATACCATGCCAGTCAATTTATCACTCAGCGCGGTAACCATTATGTCTTGGTCTCCAGCGAAGATTGTACCGAGCAGCATAATTATCAGGCCGAACTTGAGCGCTTGGCCTGGCGTTGCAGCCTGACCGGACTATACAACCGCACCCATTTCAATCGTTTACTCGATAGAACCTATAGCGGGCAGTTGCTGCTGATCGATTTGATTGGTTTTAAACGCTTCAATGATACCTATGGGCATGAACAGGGTGATGCCTTGCTGATTGAAGTGGCCCGCCGTTTGAAACACTTTGCCTCTCTTTATCCCGGCTGCAATATTGCCAGGGTAGGCAGTGATGAGTTTGCCCTCCTGCTCGATGATAACAACGAGCTTGATATCGATGTTTGTTGTCATCGCCTCTATCAACAGTTGTGCAATCCCATCAATATCGGCCGTGAGCAAGTGGATCCCAAGCCGGCACTGGCGGCGGTGGACATTGCCGAAGTCGCCGAATTGGTAGCGCCGCTGACTTGTGCCGATATTGCGCTGCAATACGCCAAGAAGAAGCAGGGTACGGCAATCCAGTTTTTCAACAGCGCGTTGCTCAAGGCGTTCAAGGATGATGCCCAGATAGAAAGAGATCTGCACGCCGCCATTCGGGGCAGACAGTTTGAACTTTATTATCAGCCGCTTAAAGATTTGCAAAGCTGCAGTTACATAGGTGCCGAAGCACTGATCCGCTGGCACCATCCCAAGCGGGGAGTACTGTATCCCGGCGCCTTTATCGATATTGCCGAACAGTCTGGACTTATCAATGCCATAGGTACCTGGGTGCTGGAGGCCGCCTGTCGCCAGCTTAATTTGTGGCAGCACCACAATATTAATATCGCCATGCATGTGAACGTGTCGGCGCGGCAGTTTTTCGGCAGCAATCTTTATGAGCAGGTGTGGCAACTGCTCAATCGTTACCGCTTGAAGCCAGGTACGCTTATTCTGGAGATCACCGAAACCGAGTTGATGGAAGATATACGCTATGCCACCAATCTATGCCAGGAGTTGGCAGACTTGGGGGTAGGGCTTGCCATTGATGATTTCGGTACGGGTTACAGTTCAATGCGCTATTTGAAACAGTTTCCCATCAGCAAGCTCAAGATAGACAGGTCTTTTATCTCAGATCTCAATATTAGCCGTGAGAGTCGCGAAATCGTCAGTGCGATTATCGCTATGGCCAAGGCGCTGAATATCTCTCTGACAGCAGAGGGAGTTGAAACCGCCGAGCAGGAACGTTTTCTCACATCCTGCATGTGTCATCAGGCCCAGGGGTTCCTGTACAGCCCGGCACTCAGAGAAGCTGAATTCAGCGCTTTCTTGCAGCAGAGTCAACCGCTGTTGCTGCACTGATTAGCCAGCCCAAGCACACACTGGCCAACTTGGGGCCGAACTTAAATAACTCCTAGCTAAATCCGTTTCAGGCAGCAGTGTTTGAACTTGTGACCGCTGTCGCAAATGCAGGGTTCATTGCGTTTGGGATAGCTGACGGCGAACTGCTTGCCCTCGGTGTAAAACCAGTTGCCGGCCTCAAGTATAAATTTCGATTCTTCAAAAATAGCGTCCAACTGGCCATCAGCCAAATACCAGGCCTTGAAAGTGACTCTGGCCTGGGTTTGTCCCGGAGTCAAAGGTTCCCGCTCGACAATCTGCAGTCCCAGCCACTGGGTCTTTGGCATTTGGGCCAGGATTTGCGCCGTGAGTCCCTGACGATAGTCCTGATGATGGGTATCGATAAGATAGTCAAACTCCTGTTTGACAAAGGCGGCATAGCGGGAGCGCATCAACTGCTCTGGAGTAGCAGCTATGTGCTGCTTAGTGTGCAGCGGCTGACAGCATTCGCAGTAGGGGAGCTTGGAGTGGCAAGGGCAAAGGGTATTGGTTGGCATCGGGATTTTCTGTTTCAATCTCTGTTTCAATCGTGAATGGTAATAAGGCGCCGGCATCCCGGCTTGAGTTGCGCTCATAATAGCGCTTTGACAGCAGCCTTGCATTGAAAAGCGGCGAGTTTGGTTAGTGGATGATGAAAATCATTACCAGATTGAGCATCAAAACACTGAACGCAAGCCCTATGGCAAATTGGATAAGGCGTTCTTTGGCGGGCGAGGCTTCTATCAGCTGCAGCGGGTAGTCAAAGAAAATGGCCAGATAAAGCAGGCTTCGTAAGGGATAGGCCGTACCCGAGAGCCGGTACTCCCGGCCGTTTTTCAGCTTAACTGTCAAGGCGTGAGCTCGCTTGCGCTCAAGCTGATGATTGTCATGATAGCCCACCCAGTGGAACACCAGACTCGCGATATCCTCTTTGGCGACAGCGGTCGTTGCTCCCGTGAGATATTGAGGCAGGAGAATACGGGTTTGGTTTATCCTTATCTGCCGCTCGTCTTTGGCACTGCTTTTCACGCCTAACTGAGTCAGTATTCGGCCTTTGCGTACCTGGATATATATCAAAAACCAGATGACGCTGCAGGCCGGGAGCAATAGCAACTGAACCTTTCCCATAAAAGGCGCCAGCAGTGTGGCCAGCACAATAACGGGAACTAGACTCAAAAGCAGCGGTAGCTCTTTTCTCCAGGGCAAAGTGAAAAAGCTCAAAGAGATGGGCAAAGTGATTTCGCTCACCAAATCCAGGTTAGCGTATTTGCCGGTAAAGGTGCGATCGAACCATTTGCAATCGTTCAATAAGGCTTTGAGCGTCATCTGACTCATAATTCCTTTTATTTGTCGTGAACTTCAGCAAGAGAAGTGAACAAGGTAATCCGTCATTGTAATTGCAGCAAAAACGATAGCGCTCTTATATCCGTAGGGCACACTCTCAAGTACTGCCAATTACTTGGCATGAACGATTTCAATTTCAACACTGGGTGGGAGATCGCTGGCAGGGGGCACGGGGGCAAACTGCTCGCCATAATACAGGTTAGGTTGGGGTTTGGCGTTGAAATAATGCTCAGGCTCGGCGCGGTTGCTGGTATCAACATCCACTAACCAGTTACCTTTTTTATCTTTATGGCTGACGATAACGATTTTACCGGCAAACTCGCTCATGGGTTCTTCAGTGTCTTTCGGCGGGTGAAAACGCACCAGATAATAGCCTATGTCAGTGGCGCTCTTGCCGTGTGCCTGACGCTGAACAACCCTAAAATCCACATCTATTCTGGCTTGTTTATGGCGAATGCGGTCAAAGAACTTTTGATACAGTTTGAGTACGTTTTCACGCCCCTGAACTATGGCAAGGCTTTGCTGTTCAGGAATATAAGTGGCATCCTCGGCGTATATATCCTCCAAAGGAGCTGAGTCGAGTTCATTAAATGCCCGGTTGAACATGACATAGACACGATTAAGGGCTGCTTGGTCTTTATCCTGCAATTCGGCGGCTTTGAGGGGCTGAAGCACAGAAATCAGGCAAAAGAACAATAGGGTCAGGAATTTCATTAAAATCATCTAAGCAGGCTCATCTGACCTCACTATAATAGAAGCCCCTTGGTAACAGAAGATTGATTTCTTTACAAAGTGTGTAAACCTCGTCATAAGTTGGAGGAGTCGCATCATGAAAGCAGATGATCTGACACTTTTTATGCAAGAAATGGCCGATGTGGTGCCGCTCAAGCAACAAACCCAGGCCCAGACCAGAGCGAAACCTCTTTCCAGCGAGTCAAAACAGGCACGCAAAGCCGCCGCCGAGGTCCATGAGTACCTGCAGCGCCTGACCTTGGATTTAGCGCTGATCCCCAGAGTGAAACCCGATGATATGCTCAGCTACAAGCAGCAGGGGATCCAGGAGGCGGTATTCAAGAATTTACGTCTCGGCAAATACAAGATAGCCGCCGAGCTGGATATTCATGCCATGTCGGTGCGCCAAGCCAGAGATTATCTGCTCGGTTTCATTCAAGCTCAGGTGGCTTTGGGTCACCGCTGCGTGCTGGTGATCCATGGCAAAGGGCAGAATCGTAAGCCGTCTCCTGGACTTATCAAGTCCTGTGTCAACTTCTGGTTGTCGCAGATGGATGAAGTGCAAGCGTTTCACAGCGCTCAGCGCGAACATGGCGGCTATGGGGCCCTCTATGTGATGTTGCCTAAATCAGAAGCCAAACGGCTTGAATCCCGCGAGACCAACCACAAAGGAGCAGGCTTTCGCTGAGCTGTTTTTAACGGCGGTTTGCAGGCCTTGCAAGAGGCCGAGATTTAGTTTGACATAAGTGTAACCAATGTTTAATTTAAACGAGTGTTTTAAATTAACTAAGGTCACGGAATGGCAAGTCGATCTGATACCAAGACAAGAATTCTCGATGCCGCGGAGAAGCTGTTTGCCGAACGGGGGTTTTCAGAAACCTCCCTCAGGCTTATCACCAGCAAAGCAGAAGTGAATCTTGCATCTGTAAACTACCATTTTGGTTCCAAAAAAGAGCTCATTCGGGCGGTTTTGGCACGTTACCTGGACGTGTTTATGCCGTCGGCGTCCAACGCCATCAATGAGCTTATCGGCCGGGATAAACAAGCTTCTTTGGATGCCATTTTTTCCTCTCTGGTGGGGCCGCTGCTTGAACTCAACAAAGTCCGCAACGAAGGAACCAGTATCTTCCTGCAACTGCTCGGTCGCGGCTACATCGAAAGCCAGGGGCACTTGCGCTGGTTTATTACCACCCACTATGGTGAGCATCTGGATCAGTTTGTCCAGGCTGTGTCCGGCAGTGCACCTCACATTCCACCGGCAGAGATGTTCTGGCGCTTGCACTTTACCCTGGGAACCATAGTTTTCACCATGGCATCGGCCGATGCGCTCAACGAGATAGCCGAAGCCGACTTTGGTGAACATAATGATATAGAGGCGGTTATCCGCAAGGTGATCCCCTACATGGCTGCCGGTGTGGCTGTGCCGCTGGTTTCTCAAGCAGAATAAAGGTCTGGTTATGAGTATTATCCTTCTAATAATTGTTGCCCTGATAGCGCTGTTCTTCGTACGCAATATACGCCTGCAGTTCGTGACACGGCCGGTATTGGCCTTCTTTCGTAAGGTGTTACCGCCGCTTTCTGATACAGAGCGTGAAGCGATGGAGGCCGGTGATGTCTGGTGGGAAGCCGAGCTGTTTCGTGGTAAACCCAACTGGGAAAGCCTGCACGCCTATGGCAAGCCGGCACTGAGCGCCGAAGAGAAAGACTTTATCGACCATCAGGTGATGACGGCGTTAAAAATGATTGATGACTATGACATAGTCAACAACCGCAAGGACTTACCGCCTGAGCTGTGGGAGTACTTCAAGAAAGAAGGCTTCTTTGCGCTGATCATCCCCAAAAAATACGGTGGCCGTGAGTTTTCTGCCTATGCCAACTCCACCATAGTCAGTAAGTTGGCGAGCCGCAGTGTCAGCGCCGCCGTGACTGTGATGGTACCCAACTCACTCGGTCCGGGTGAGCTGCTGACTCACTATGGTACCAAGGAGCAGAAAGAGCACTGGTTACCGGCCTTGGCCAAAGGGGAAGAGATCCCTTGTTTCGCCCTGACCGGCCCCGAAGCCGGCTCAGATGCAGGGGCCATTCCCGATGAAGGGATAGTCTGCCGCGGTGAGTTCCAGGGCGAGGAAACTCTGGGGCTGAAGCTGAGCTGGAACAAGCGTTACATCACTCTGGCACCTGTGGCCACTGTGCTGGGGCTGGCATTTCAGATGCGTGACCCAGACGGGCTGTTGGGGGACAAGGTTAACTTGGGGATCACCTGCGCCCTGATCCCAACCGATCATCCCGGCGTGAAAATTGGTCGCCGTCACAATCCGCTCAATATGGCCTTTATGAATGGTACCACTCAAGGGGAAGAGGTGTTTATTCCGCTGGATTGGATCATAGGTGGCCCGCAATACGCCGGTCGCGGCTGGCGTATGCTGGTGGAGTGCCTTTCTGCCGGACGTGGCATATCACTGCCGGCGCTGGCGACGGCGTCAGGGCATATGGCGACCAAGACGACAACCGCCTACAGCTACGTGCGTAAACAGTTCGGCATGGCTATAGGCCAGTTTGAAGGGGTTCAGGAAGCGCTGGCAAGGATCATCGCCAACACCTATCAGCTGGAAGCGGCCCGTCGTCTGACAACCACAGGCATAGATCTCAAGGTTAAACCATCTGTGGTTACCGCGATTGCCAAATATCACATGACAGAGCTTGGCCGTCAGGTGATGAACGATGCCATGGATATTCAGTCCGGCAAGGGTATTCAGATGGGGCCAAAAAACTATCTGGCTCATGGCTATATGGCCAACCCTATCTCCATCACAGTGGAAGGGGCCAACATCCTGACCCGTAGTTTGATGATCTTCGGTCAGGGCGCGACCCGCTGTCATCCTTATGTGCTGGCCGAGATGGAAGCTGCCGGCATGGAAGACAACAGTGAAGCGCTGGAGCGTTTCGACTCCTTGCTGATGGGCCACATAGGTTATGCGCTGCGTAACGCCTTCGGCTCTTTGGGCAACGCCCTCAGCCGCAGTTATTTTGAGCGCTCACCCGTGAGTGGCGATACCCGCGACTATTACAAGCAGATGGCCCGTCTGTCCAAGGCGCTGGCGCTGGTGACCGACTTATCGATGCTTATCTTGGGCGGTGATCTCAAGCGCAAGGAGATGATTTCGGCCAGACTCGGTGACGTTCTCAGTCAGCTGTATCTGGGCTCGGCCACATTGAAACTGTTTGAAGACAATGGCCGCCAGTTTGACGATCTGCCGATAGTCAAACATGTGATGGATACCCGATTGCAACTGGCTGCCAACGCGCTTGAGCAGGCGATAGCCAACTTCCCCAATCGTCCGGTTGCCTGGGTCATGCGTGTGCTGGTGTTCCCGCTGGGGAATCACTTCAACGGCCCGAAAGACAGCCAGTCCATTGAACTGGTCAAGAGCATGCTTAAACCGGGTCCGGCCCGCGACAGGCTGACCTTCCTCTGTCCTGAATTTGACGGCGACACCAGTGGTATTGCCGAGGTGGAAGCGGCATTCAAGGCTCAATATCAGTGCCGTGAACTGCACGGCAAACTGAGAAAGGCACAAAAAGATGGCCGTTTGCCTGCCAAACTGGCGCCTTTACCTCTGTATCAGGCGGCATTGGATGCTGAGGTTATCAGTAAAGCCGAGTATGAGCAGTTGCTTGAGGCCGATAAGCTGCGGTTGGCGGCAATCAATGTCGATGATTTTGAAACGCTGTAATTGAGATTGATTGGTATCTGAATTTCAGTTTGGTAAGCCTGTCCCGGGCCGGTTTACCTCTGATGTAAACAAAATCACCAAGCCTGAAACAGAAACAAAAGCAGCAGAAATAAAAAAGGTACGCCTCGGCGTACCTTTTCTGTTTTGTTATCAGCTTAGCGCTATTGGCAAGCCATCAGGCTACGATCAACACCTTGCAGGTATTGGTGCCACCTACGGTTTCCATGGCATCACCCTTGGTCATGAGCACCATGTCACCACTCTCCAGATACCCCTTGTCCTTGAGGCTTTCAAGGGCCTTTTTCGCCAGCTCATCGGCGGCATAAACGGTGGAGTCAAACTCAACCGGATAGACACCACGATAGAGCGCCATCTTGGCCAAAGTAGGTTGATGACGGGCGAGGGCGAAGATAGGCAACGCCGAGCTTATCCGTGACATCAACTTGGGCGTTGCACCGGATTCGGTAAGGGCGATAATCGCCTTCACACCCTGCATATGGTTGGCGGCATACATGGTAGACAGCGCTATGGTTTCTTCTATGGAGCTGAAGCTTTCATCCAGACGGTGCTTGGATACCCGCACACTGGGATGCGCCTCGGCGCCGAGACAAACCCTGGCCATGGCCTGAACCGTTTCTTCCGGATAATCCCCGGCGGCGGTCTCGGCAGAGAGCATCACTGCGTCTGTACCATCGAGTACGGCGTTGGCCACGTCCATGACTTCGGCGCGGGTAGGCATAGGGCTGCTGATCATAGACTCCATCATCTGGGTCGCGGTGATCACCACCTTGTTGAGCTGACGCGAGCGGCTGATCAGTTTCTTCTGCACGGCAACCAGAGCCGGATCGCCGATTTCTACACCCAGGTCGCCGCGGGCAACCATGACGGCATCGGAGGCGAGGATCACATCGTCCATCGCTTCATCGGAAGCCACGGCTTCGGCGCGTTCTACCTTGGATACTATCAGGGCATTGCTGCCGGCCTTTTGCGCCAGTTCGCGGGCATAGTTAAGATCGGCGCCGCTGCGTGGGAAGGATACCGCCAGGTAGTCGACCTGAATTTGTGCCGCAGTGACAATGTCCTGCTTGTCTTTATCTGTCAGCGCCGCGGCAGATAGACCACCGCCTTTCTTGTTGATCCCCTTGTTGTTGGACAGGGGACCGGCAACTGTCACGCTGGTATGTACCTTACGGCCTTCTACCTTTTCGACTTTCAGTTGTACCCGGCCATCGTCCAGCATCAGGATATCACCGACAACCACATCGTCCGGCAGTTCCTTGTAATCGATACCCACCTGAGTTTCATCACCTTCGCCTTTACCCAATTCGGCATCCAGAATGAATGGCTGGCCGAGCTTGAGTTGGACTTTCTTATTGTCCTTGAAGGTGGAAACACGGATTTTCGGACCCTGGAGATCGCCGAGGATGGCAACGTGTACACCAAGTTCTTTCGCAATACTGCGAGCCTGGCTGGCGCGTTTGAGGTGATCTTCGGGGGAACCGTGGGAGAAGTTGAGGCGAACAACGTTGGCACCTGCTGCTATGATACGACGCAGGTTATCATCACGATCTGTGGCTGGGCCCAGCGTGGTAACGATCTTGGTTCTGCGGAACATAATATACTCCGTTTAAGTTTAAAAAAAATCTTACGCTATATTAACAGACATCGGCTCAATATGTAGGAAACTTACAGACAAAATGATCTAACTCAAAGTTTTATTTTTGTGAGTTACGGCTAATTTTAGGCGGGGCATGGGCAGTTGCCAATTTTGGTAACTGCCCTGGAGCTTACGGGAAAGGGGATTACAGCGGCTCGCTCTTATCGATGCGGGATTCTTTCAATACCTCTTTGACCCGCTTGAGACTTTCCCTGAAGCGTGGGCCCCGACGTAGCGTGAATCCGGTCGCCAGCACATCAATAATCACCAACTGAGCCAAACGTGACGCCATAGGCAGGTACATATCAGTGTCCTCCGGCACCTCCATGGTAACCGGCAGGGTACATTCCTGCGACAGCGGCGAGTGGCGCGCTGTAATACCAATCACGGCAGCGCCGTTTTCTCTGGCCAATCTTGCTATATCGATCAAAGACTTGGTGCGGCCTGTGTGGGAAATCAGCACCACTACATCGCCTTCATCACTATTGATACAGCTCATGCGTTGCATCAACACATCATCGAAACATAAAACCGGTACATTAAAGCGGAAGAACTTGTTCTGGGCATCGTGTGCTACTGAGGCCGAGGCGCCAAGACCGAAGAATGAGATCTTTTTCGCTTGAGTCAGTATGTCTACCGCCTTGTTGATGGCCGTGGTATCTATGCTCTGGCGTGCTGTATCCAGAGAAGCCATGGAAGATTCGAAGATCTTGGTGGTGTAAGACTCGGGTGTATCATCTTCCTCAACGTGACGACTGACGTAAGGGGTACCATTCGCGAGACTTTGGGCCAGATGTAATTTAAAATCCGGGAAACCTTTGGTATCCAAACGACGACAGAAGCGGTTGACTGTAGGCTCGCTGACATCCGCCATCTTGGCCAGAGTTGCTATGCTTGAGTGAATAGCTGTCTGGGGAGATGCCAGGATAACTTCGGCTACTTTGCGTTCTGACTTGCTGAAATGGGGGAGGTTTTTTTGAACCTTTTCTAGGGTATTCATACGCGTACGTCCGCTGGGTTGAAATTATGTAATTTTATTATTTCTTTGAGGCATGAGCACTACAAAGTAGGGTGCAAACCAATCTTGACGTAAGTCCTGTATATACCGGAATGAAAACAGGCTAACTTCCGAGATAAGAAGGTTTTAAGCAGGAAAAGCATACCAGATTATTGCCAAACCTGCCTAGACTGGCCTCATGGCTTTATTTGCAAATTATAGATGCATTTAATAAATACTGTTGTTATATTACAACAAAAGTGTGGAATTCTTCATCGCATAGCGGAACCACCACCGACAAAAGGAGAGCATTAAGCAATGGGCAAAACAACATCAGAGGCCAAAGCTTGTGATTTTGTACTCTTTGGTACCAAGGGCGACTTGGCAAGGCGCAAATTGTTGCCTTCGCTCTACCAGCTGGATAAGGCTGGCCTGCTCAATCGGGACACTAAGGTCATAGGTGTTGCCAAAGACGAATTCTCTGCCGAAGATTTTCGCGAACTGGTTAAAACAGCCCTGAGCACCTTTGTTAAAGAACCCCTGTGCGACACCACGCTTTCCCGCTTCCTCGAACGTTGCCATTATGTCGGCACCAATTTTACCGAATCTGAAGGATACAAAGCCTTCCACCAACTGCTCGAGCCTGCAAAGCGGGTGATGGTGAACTATTTTGCTACTCCTCCAGCCATCTTCGGTGATATCTGCCGTTGCCTGCATGAACAACAATTGATCCATCCCGATACCCGAGTGGTGCTGGAAAAGCCCATAGGCTCAGATCTGCAGTCATCCAGAGTGATCAACGATCAGGTTTCTGCCTACTTTAGTGAGAGTCAGGTCTATCGTATCGACCACTATCTGGGTAAAGAAACAGTACAGAACCTGATTGCTTTGCGTTTTGCCAATTCACTGTTTGCCTCCAAGTGGGATAACCGCACCATAGATCATGTGCAGATCACAGTGGCCGAAGAGGTGGGCATTGAAGGGCGCTGGGGGTATTTCGACAAAGCCGGCCAGATGCGAGACATGATCCAGAACCACCTGTTGCAGGTGCTCACTTTGATTGCTATGGACCCCCCTGTGAACCTGGATGCCGATAGCATTCGCGATGAGAAGGTGAAGGTGCTCAAGTCGCTGCGTCCCATCAATCAGGACAATGTATTTGAAAACACTGTGCGCGGCCAGTATTCGGCCGGGTTCCTCAAAGGATCGCCGGTTCCCGGTTATCTGGAGGAAGAGGGCGCCAACGTGGATTCCAACACAGAGACCTTTGTCGCCTTGCGTGTCGATATCGACAACTGGCGCTGGGCCGGGGTGCCTTTCTATCTGCGCAGCGGTAAACGTATGCCGTTCAAGAGTTCTGAAATTGTCATCTATTTCAAGAATCCACCCCATAACCTGTATCGTTCAAGCCATCGTAATCTGCCGCCCAATAAGCTGACCATTCGTCTGCAACCACATGAAGGGGTAGAGATCCAGATGATGAACAAGGTGCCCGGGCTTGAGCAAAAACAGCGATTGCAAACCACCAAGCTGGATTTGAGCTTCTCAGACACCTTCAAGAACGAACGTATCGCCGATGCTTATGAACGTTTGTTGCTCGAAGCCATGCTGGGTAATCAGGCATTGTTTGTGCGCCGCGACGAAGTGGAGCAGGCCTGGACCTGGGTAGATGGCATTATTCAATCCTGGGAGATGAGCAACGAAAAGCCCAAGCCTTATCCTGCCGGTACCTGGGGGCCTGTGGCCTCAGTGGCCTTGATCACCAAAGACGGCCGCTCCTGGGATGAATAAGGAGATAGCATGATTAAAGAAACCGTATTCAAATCGTTCGATAACCCAACTGCGCTGGAAGCCCAGTTGGCCGAGCGTATTGCCGGCGCGCTGCAAAACGCGATAGATAGCCGCGGCAAGGCCAGCCTGGTGGTTTCCGGTGGTTCGACGCCGCTGAAACTGTTTGCCGAGCTCAGCCACAAGATGATCGACTGGAGTGATGTTTACATTACGCTCGCCGACGAGCGCTGGGTGGATGCCGAAGACAAGGACTCCAACGAGCGCCTGGTGCGCGAGTATCTACTGCAAAATCGCGCCGCCAGCGCCAAGTTTCGTGGCCTGAAGAATATGTTTGCCAGCCCGGAAGCGGGTTTGAGTATGGCCACAGAGCAGTTGGCCAACTTCCCGCGGCCTTTCGATGTGGTCGTGTTGGGAATGGGCAATGATGGTCATACCTGCTCCTGGTTTCCCTGCGCCCCCGAAGCGCAACTGACCGAGGCGCTGGAAACCGATGCACTGCTGTGCGCCGTGCATCCGGGCAATGCGCCTCACGCCAGGATCAGCCTGAGCCGTAAAGCCGTGCTCGGCAGCCGCCAGATCTATCTGCATCTGGTCGGTGAAACCAAACTTTCCGTATATCACCAAGCTCTCGAGAGTGACGATCCCAGGGAAATGCCGATCCGCGCCGTGTTGGCGCAGCGCAAGACCCCGGTCGATGTGTTCTGGAGCGCTTAAGGAGGCAAGATGCACCCAAGAGTTCAAGCCGTAACAGACAGGATTATTGCCCGCAGCCAAGAGCACAGGGGTAAGTACCTGGCGGCATTGGCTGAAGCCAGAGCCAAGGGCGTGCACCGCAGCAGCTTGAGCTGCGGCAATCTGGCCCATGGGTTTGCCGCTTGTCAGCCGGCCGATAAAGACAGCCTGCGCCAGCTGACCAAGGCCAACATAGGCATAGTAACAGCATTCAATGACATGCTTTCGGCGCACCAACCCTATGAACACTATCCTGAATTGCTGAAACAGGCCTGCAATGAAGTGGGCAGCGTTGCTCAGGTGGCAGGCGGTGTCCCGGCCATGTGTGACGGTGTTACCCAGGGCCAACCCGGAATGGAGCTCAGCCTGCTGAGCCGTGAAGTGATTGCCATGGCTACCGCTGTTGGCCTGTCCCACAATATGTTTGATGGTGCCTTACTGCTGGGTATTTGTGACAAGATAGTCCCTGGGCTACTGATAGGCGCCCTGAGTTTTGGTCATCTGCCCATGCTGTTTGTGCCGGCGGGACCGATGAAGTCCGGGATCCCCAACAAGGAAAAAGCCCGAATTCGCCAACAGTTTGCTGAAGGCAAGGTCGATAGAGCCGCCTTGCTCGAAGCCGAGTCCAAGTCCTATCACAGCGCGGGAACCTGTACCTTCTACGGTACGGCCAACAGCAACCAGTTGATGCTGGAAGTCATGGGGCTGCAGTTACCCGGCTCCTCATTTGTTAATCCGGACGACCCTTTGCGTGAGGCGCTCAATAAGGCGGCCGCCAAACAGGTGTGCCGTCTGACCGAACTTGGCAGTCAATACAGCCCCATAGGCGAACTGGTTTGTGAAAAGTCGATAGTCAACGGCATAGTGGCTCTGCTGGCCACCGGTGGTTCGACCAATCTCACCATGCACATAGTGGCGGCGGCCCGTGCGGCCGGCATCATAGTCAACTGGGACGACTTCTCTGAACTGTCGGATGTAGTGCCGCTGCTGGCCAGGGTTTATCCCAACGGCCATGCCGACATCAACCATTTTCATGCTGCCGGTGGGATGGCTTATCTGGTGCGGCAACTGCTGGATGCCGGTTTACTGCATCAAGACGTCAACACGGTTGCCGGCTTTGGTCTTGAGCGTTACACCAAGGAGCCCAAGTTGCTCAATGGCGAGCTCAGCTGGGTGGATGGCCCGACCGAAAGTCTGGACAGCGAAGTGCTGACTTCAGTGGCCAAGCCGTTTCAGAGCAACGGCGGTCTTAAGCTGCTCAAGGGCAATCTGGGCCGGGCGGTTATCAAGGTTTCTGCGGTGCAGGAGCAACACAGAGTGGTGGAAGCACCTGCTGTGGTTATCGACGATCAAAATCAACTCAATGAGCTCTTTACCAGTGGTCAACTGGATAAGGACTGCGTGGTGGTGGTCAAGGGGCAAGGCCCCAAGGCCAACGGCATGCCCGAGCTGCATAAGCTGACGCCTATTCTCGGGACTTTGCAGGACAGGGGCTTTAAAGTTGCCCTGGTGACCGATGGCCGCATGTCAGGAGCCTCAGGCAAGGTGCCAGCGGCCATTCACCTGACGCCCGAAGCACTCGATGGCGGTATGATAGCCAAGGTGCACAGCGGTGACTTGGTGCGGGTCGATGCCGAAAAGGGCGAACTCAGTCTGCTGGTCGATGAGCAGCTACTGGCCGCAAGAAGTGCCGATAAAGTGGAATTGAGAAGTGTGCGTTACGGCATGGGCCGTGAGCTGTTCAGTGCGCTGCGCGCCAATCTCAGCAGCCCTGAAACCGGTGCTCGCAGTACCAGTGCCATAGATGACTATTACTAATCATTAAGGAATAAAGTACATGCTTGAGAATAACTGGTCCTTGCAACCTCAGGACATATTTAAACTGAGCCCGATCATTCCGGTAATGGTTATCAACAAGATTGAACATGCGGTGCCCCTGGCCAACGCCTTGGTTGCCGGTGGCATTCGGGTACTGGAAGTGACACTGCGTACCGATTGTGCCCTAGAAGCCATAGGGCGGATAGCTGCCGAGGTACCGGAAGCCTTGGTCGGCGCCGGCACCATACTGAATGAAGCGCAATTGGCGCAGGCGGCAGAGGCCGGCGCTCAGTTTGCCATCACCCCGGGGGCAACTGTAGAACTGCTCAAGGCGGGTAAAGCCGGTAAGATCCCGCTTATTCCTGGGGTGGCCAGTATCTCCGAAGTCATGGTGGGGCTGGGGCTGGGCTATACCCACTTCAAGTTCTTCCCGGCAGAGGCCTCTGGCGGCGTCAATGCGCTCAAGGCTTTCAGTGGTCCACTGGCCGATGTCCGTTTTTGCCCAACAGGCGGGATCACCCCGAGCAGCTATAAAGACTATCTGGCGCTGGGGAATGTCGATTGTATCGGTGGCAGCTGGATTGCCCCGGTGGAAGCGATGGAGCAGGGCGACTGGGCCAGGATCACCAGGCTATGCCAGGAAGCCATCGCGGCGTTGTGAGCATCAGGCAGTGAATGAATAAGGTTCATCGCAGATTAGCGTGGACTGGAAATGAAAACGGTTGGAGAGTTATTGTTTAGTCGCCAAACAAAAACAATGACCAACCCCAACCGTTCTCAATGTCGAATATTACCTTCCCCATTGCGCTCTGGGAAGGCTTTGAAGCCGTCCATACCGAGCAAAATCAACAAACCCTCATCATCCACCTAAAGCCGATTGATAACGGCCACTGTGCTTGCGGCAAACCGGCTAAGGCTGTTCACGACGCTTCACTTCGCAGCGTATCGGAACGAACCATACTGGCGTTTCAGGTTCAGTTACGGCTACCCGTCCGCCGTATTCTTTGCCCTGATTGCGGTATCGTTCGGGAGCATATC
>NZ_JADP01000014.1:0-125699 GCF_000518445.1 Shewanella sp. 38A_GOM-205m
TGTCTGGTGACAATAGCATTGTGGTCCCACCTGATCCCATCCCGAACTCAGAAGTGAAACGCAATCGCGCCGATGGTAGTGTGGGGTCTCCCCATGTGAGAGTAGGTCATCGCCAGACGCCTAACAAACAAAAAAGCCCTAGCATTTAGCTAGGGCTTTTTTGTTTGTTAGGCGTCTGGCGAGAACGACTTAACATGCAGCCCAAAGCTGCTTACGCAGTGCGGGCCCCTCAGCTCGCAGCCAAGCTGCTTCGCGCTACAGCCATCTATCAAGCTGTGCTTGATGAGCAGATGTCTTTCGCCTGTGGAGATATTGAGAATGGCTCGACCCGTTTGTTTGGTCAGATTCATCCAGTCTCTGGAGCACAGAGATTTAACCCAACCGGTATCCTCAATAAAGGTACTCGTGGCTTCTTTGGGTTTGGAACCTATGGATTTTGCTTAGCCCCACCCCATTCATCCTGCTCGTGATATCTACTACCCCTTATTCAGGCGAAAGCCGCTTTGGATTGTTTGCCCTTAGCATTCCTTGGTTATTTAAGCTTCCTACCTGCATTACCAGACAGCGTCTTTGAGCACGAAAACAATTTTGAAGTTAGACTCTTTGCCTGTAAGTTAATTTGCCGTTAGCATTAAGCGTTATGTGTGCCTTCTTGTCATGAGCATCAAGGATTTCATTTGTGAAGATGCCAAGGCCTGCCATGGCCTATGTTGTTCCTTTTTGTGTATTTTTTATTTATCTCTGTCTTGTTGCCGGGGAGTATTTCTATGAGCGTCAGTCACTGGAGTCTGAGGCTGCTTCGGTTCAGATAGAACAGCTCAAGAAAGAGCTGTTCAGGATGCAGCATCTTGTTGAGAAGGCTGTAGGTAACCACAACCTGGATAGCGTGGCTGAAGAAATATCTCTGGCGGCAACCGACTTCAATATAATGGTGTATATCCTGCTTGATGACACCAGCCTTATTCGCCACGCCAATCATGTAGTCTGGCGCGACAGCCGGGCTTTGCAGGTTATCGATGGCTATTCTATGGAACTGCAGCGGCAAGTGGTCAACTCAGGTAAACCCTTGATATTTGCCAATCCGGATCGACTATCGATACAAGCCTATTACCCTATTGCAGCAGAAGCACCCGTGGGCTTTGGTGAAAAGGTCGAGCTAATCTACCTGGAATATGATTTGTCACCGGCAATGGCTAAGGTGACAGATGCTCTCAATGTACGTTTTATGCGGGTTTGGGGCTTGGGAGCCTTGTTCGTTTTGGGCTTTATGCTGGTGTTGCACTTTATGCTGATCCGCCCTTTAAGAAGCCTGGTTTGGCAGGCCCGGAAAGGTGAGAGCAGTTCTTTTCATATAGATAGTCCGTGGCTTTTCAGCGAAATACGGGTGCTGCAGGATTATTTACATCAGAGTCAACAGAAGTTGCAGCGAACCCTGAAACAATTGAGAGACAATGAACAACGCTGGTTATTTGCGGTGGAAGGAACCCGCAATGGGATCTGGGATTGGAACATCGCCAGCGGCGAAGTTTTTCTGTCGGACCGCTGGAAAGAGATGATAGGTTATGGCCCTCATGAGCTTGAAGGGCTTTATTCTACTTGGGAAAGTCGACTTCATCCCGATGATAGAGAGGCGGTGCTGTCGTCTCTACAGGCCTACCTCAATGGTGAAACCGAGGCGTTTGAGAGTGTTCACCGTCTGCGCCATAAAGAGGGGCACTATATCTGGGTGCTGGACAGGGGAATGTTGGTTGAATGGGATGAGCAGGGGCGCCCTTGCCGGATTATCGGTACCCATGCTGATGTGTCGGATGATGTACGTAATCAGCAAGCTCTGGCCCATTTAGCCAATCATGATGCATTGACTAACTTGGCTAACCGTCGCGCCTTGATGGACGCCTTGTATGAGCAGCAAAAGCACTGTCACAACAGCTTGCAGTGTGCAGCGCTGTTTCTTATCGACTTGGATAATTTCAAAACCATTAATGACACTCTAGGACATCACTTGGGAGATCGGCTGTTGATACAGCTGGCCGCTCGTTTCTCGGGCTATTTTACTGCCAATACTTTGGTTGCCAGGTTAGGGGGAGATGAGTTCGTTATCCTGGCAAAAGACCTGACCCAAGACAAAACCACAGCGGCAAGGCGGGCCTTGGCGTTGGCCAGTGAGATCAGGCAGTTGGTTGCCAGACCCTTTAATATCAGTGACAAGCAGCTGCACGTTTCTGCCAGCATTGGTGTCTGCCTGTTCGATGATCAGGATGATATTGATGCCGAGGAGCTTTTGAAACGAGCCGATATGGCTATGTTCCAGGCCAAGGAAGGCGGAAGAGATAACTGCATGATCTATAACTCCGAGATGGAGGTTAAGGCTCACCAGAATCTGCTGATCCAGAATGAGCTGCGCTATGCCATCGAGCGGCAACAACTCTCTTTGGTTTATCAGCCAATAGTCGATTCCCAGGGGCAATTGACAGGGGCAGAGGCGTTATTACGCTGGCAACATCCGCAGCAGGGGAATATTTCGCCGGCGGACTTCATTCCCATTGCGGAAGGCAGCGGCCTTATCAGTGAGATTGGCCATTGGGTCATTCTTGAAGTTTGTCGCTTCATTCGTGAGCAGCAGGCCAAAGGCATAAAAGTGCCTAAAATTGCCATCAACCTCAGTGCCAGGCAGTTTAACCAGCCTGAGTTTGTGGAGCGCCTGATCGCCTTGTTGAAGGCCCAGGGGATTGCTACGGATGCATTGGAGCTGGAGTTGACTGAGTACGCCCTGTTGGCCAACTTGTGCATCATGAATACCCGAATCGATCTGTTGAAGAAGGCTGGGATATCTGTGGCGATAGATGACTTTGGCACAGGTTACAGCTCGTTGAGTTATTTACAGAACCTGCCTCTATCCAGACTAAAGATAGATGCCTCTTTTGTGCAGAAGATAGGCTCAGGGCGTAGTGCGGATGCTATAGTCAGGGCCATAGTCGAAATGGCCCACAGCCTGGAGCTGAAAGTGGTTGCAGAAGGGGTTGAAACAGCTCAGCAAAGAGCCTTTTTGAACCAGCTCGGCTGTGACAGCTTCCAGGGATATCTGTTCAGTCAGCCTCTGTCTGAGACTGAGTTCGCGACTCTGTTGCATGCGCCAAAGCATGAGTTACTGTGTGCTGCGCCAGGAAGTTGAAAATAGTACTCAGCACCTGCTCACGTATTGCATCGATTTCAATAAAGAGTTCATGCCTGGCTCCCGTGATCTTTTCCAGTATTACCTCGGGGCCAATTGCAGCGATTTGCGCCTGGTTATCGACGATAGTGTCCTGCTCAGCTTGTAGAATGAGGATCGGGACCTTGGACTCCCTGGCTGCGGTGATGGTCTTCTCGCAAGCATCCAATGCTTCTATCAACCACTGATTGGTGGGCGAGCCCAGTTGGATCTCCGGACGTTGCCGGCATAAATCCAGTAAGGCCTGATACCGGCTTTCGCTGTGGGTCAATTGATTATCTTTAAACTCGAGTGGACGATAATCATGGCCGGATAATACGTAGTTGGGCTCGGTATGCGGACCATAACTATTGAGTTTCCCCGCCAACCAACGTACGAAGTTGCGCGGCATTGGCAAACGGATCCCATACATGGGGGCAGAGAAGGCCGCGGCAGTAAATCTCTGGGGATATTGCTGCAAGTACAGAGTCCCTATCGCTCCTCCCATGGAGTGGCCTACCAGAAAATACTGTTCATATTGGTTTGAAACTACTACTTGCTCAACGAAACAGTGCAAATGATCCACATAGTCCTGAAACTCATCTATGTGCCCTTGGTGAGGATTGGCGGTTAGCCTGCTGGATAGCCCTTGCCCAATGTGATCCAAGGCGTAGACACTATAACCTTGCTGATAGAAGTCATGGATCAGCTCCCGATACTTGAGATAACTCTCAACCCGGCCATTGCTGATGACGACGGCCTGTTTCGCCTTTGGGTGGCAAATATAACCGTAGGCCAGCTCTTTACCGAATCCCACTGCCAGCTTGGCATGGGTGACACCTTGCCAGAAAGTCTCCAATTGAGACTGGGTTGAAGCGGGTTCTGTGTTGCGGGCCTGGGTCGTTACCATCCAATATTTCCTGATCTAAAAAAGCCAGTGCTCAAAGGCACTGGCCGAGTGTATCAGAAACAGGGCTTCATTGCTGTGAGGCGATAAAATCGGCTATCTGTTGTTCCAGCACAGACATGGGCACTGAGCCCTGTGCCAAAACTGCATCGTGGAATTGGCGGATATCGAACTTTTCCCCCAGGGCGTCTTCTGCCTGCTTTCGCAGACGTTTGATAGTCAGCTCGCCAATCTTGTAGGCCAGCGCCTGCCCAGGCCAGGAGATATATCTGTCTATCTCTGTGGTGACATTGTGCAGCGACAGAGCCGTATTGCCGACCATAAAGTCTATTGCCTGCTGACGGCTCCAGCCTTGGGTGTGCATACCTGTATCGACTACCAAGCGAGCGGCGCGCCACATCTCGTAAGTCAGGCGTCCAAAGTTGCTGTAGGGATCCTGATAAAAACCCCCTTCCAGCCCCAAATATTCACTGTATAGTCCCCATCCCTCGCCAAAGGCCGAGATATAGCTGTAGCGGCGAAAATCGGGCAGTTGCTCCAACTCCTGATTGAGGGAAATCTGCAGGTGGTGACCCGGAACAGCTTCATGCAGGGTGAGTGCTTCCAACTCATAGAGAGGGCGCTTATCCAAGGCATATGTGTTCACCCAATAAAAACCCGCCACAGTCTCCGAGTTGGAGCCGGAATAGCGCCCGGTTGTATATTTGGGGGCAATTTCTGCCGGTACAGGGGCTACGCCATAGGGTTTGCGTGGCAGCTTGCCAAAATAGCGTGGCAACATGGCGTCGGCTTTTTTGGCAATATAGGAGGCCTCTTTGAGCAGTTGCTCCGGCGTGTTCACATAAAAGCGTTTGTCGGTGCGCATAAAATGCAGAAACTCGGCAAAGCTGCCTTTAAAACCGGTTTGTTTGATGATCTGTTCCATCTCGGCGCGGATCCGTTTTACTTCACTCAGCCCCAGTTGATGGACTTGCTTAGGCGTCATATCCAGAGTGGTGTAGTACTTGACCCTGTTTTCATAAAAGGCCCGACCATTGGGCAGAGCTGATGCGGCAATGCTCTGACGGGCGCCAGGGATATATTCCTCGGTCATAAAGTCGTAGAAGGCTTGATAACTCGGTAACACATGCTGCTCGACACTGACGTACCCGGCATGGCTCAGTTCCTGTTTAAGATTGGCAGAAAAGTGTTCTGGAAACGTCTCAAACGGCTTGAAATAGCTGCTTTGCTGCACTGGTACCATATAGGCCTGAATACTCTGTTCAAACCCTCTCAGCACAGATTGCGGCTGAGTGATGCCCTCGGCAAGCCCTTGGCGCATCCAGTGTATCTGTTGCTGGAAATAGCGCGGCAGAGATCGCAGCTTCTGCAGGTAATGACGGTAATCGGCTTCTGTCTTGAATGGCCCGGAGGCCATAGAAGCAATATAAGCATGAAAGCCACTCTCTGAGGTAATCGGCAGGTAATGGGCCTTGAACCTGAAGCTATCCACGCTCTCCTGCAATTGGTATTCGAGAATACTGGCATTGATGGCGGCTTCTTTGCTCAGCTGTTCTCTGGGTATGGCCTTTAGCTGTTGCAAAAGTGCTGAATTGGCCGCCGCATCGGCCGCTAGAGCTTCTGCTGACAAGTCTGCTAACTTACCCGCGGCTGAGTCATCGCCAAACTGGAAGGCCATCTGTGGGCTTTCTGCCAGCCTTTGCTGCCAGGCATCGGCTATTAACTGCTGGAGTTGGCCATCGGCTTGGGATAGTTGCTTGCCTATTTCTGGCGTGTTGGCTTCATGAGTAGGGTGTTGGCAGGCGCCCAAGAGTCCGGTGAGCAATAGGGGTAGCAGGAGTTTTTTCATTTGATTTTGTTCCTTTTTTATCCTTGAGAACGGATTATGCCTCAAGCTTGGTGGCAGCCCCAGCCATTCGAGCTCACCTTTTGGTAACAAAGCCTGTCTGCAGACTAAGAGGTGTTAACAAAAGGCGTGTTACACTTAAGCGTCCCCAGACCAAAAAATAACTAAATTGGCGGGGTAGTTCATACAGGGGTTATTTTTATGATTGATACTTTAATTCCGTTGGTCGATTTACATCGCCATCTGGACGGTAATGTCAGGGTTGAGACCATATGGGAACTGGGTCACCAACATGGCATTGCCTTGCCGGCGGCCTCGCTTGAGGCCTTGGCACCTTATGTACAGATCCAGGGTAAAGAATCCAGCCTGGTGGCTTTCTTGAAAAAGCTGGACTGGATGGTTGCCGTGCTGGCCGATTTGGATGCGGTAAAGCGGGTGGCCTATGAAAATGTCGCCGATGCGGCATTGTCCGGGTTGGACTATGCCGAATTAAGGTTCAGCCCTTACTACATGGCAATGAATCACAAGCTGCCGATAGAAGGCGTGGTGGAAGCCGTTGTTGATGGCGTAAAAGCCGGGCTCAAGGACTATCAGGTTAAGATAAAACTGATAGGTATTCTGTCTCGTTCATTTGGTCAGCAGGCTTGTACTCAGGAGTTGGATGGCTTGCTCGCGCACTGGGAGTCTCTGGTCGCGGTTGATTTGGCCGGTGATGAATTGGGCTTCCCCGGTGAGTTGTTTAACGAGCATTTTAAGCGGGTACGCGATGCCGGGCTTCAGATAACGGCTCACGCCGGAGAAGCCGCCGGTGCCCAAAGCATGTGGCAAGCCATCAAGGAGTTGGGGGCGACTCGCATAGGCCATGGGGTCAATGCTATTCATGATCCCAAATTGATGGAGTATCTGGTGGAACACAAGATAGGTATCGAGTCCTGTCCCACCAGTAATCTACATACTTCCACTGTGAGTAGCTATCAAGAGCATCCGCTGCGAACCTTTATGGAAGCCGGTGTGCTGGTTGGCTTGAATACCGATGATCCAGGCGTCAGTGCCATAGATATCAAGCATGAATATCGTGTGGTTAAGCAGGAGATGGGCTTCACCGACGCTGAGTTGGCCAAGCTGCAGCGTAATGGCGTGGAGATGGCCTTCCTCTCAGACAGCGAGCGCCGGGAACTTTACGCCGCTAAAGCATAAAAGTTTGGTTAAGACACAAAAAAGCCGATGAATCATTCATCGGCTTTTTTATTCTACTCAGGGTTAAATTACCCGGGAGAACTGTTGCTGACGTGCCTTTTCTCGGAAGTAGACATCGAAACAGATACAGATATTACGGATCAACAGGCGCCCGGTTGGGCTGATGCTGATCTGACGGTTTTCAATGTTAACCAGTTTATCGTCGATAAAGGTTTGCAACAGCTTGAGATCTTCGGCGAAGTACTCTTCAAACTGGATCCCCAGTTGTTGCTCCATCTTGGCCATATCAAGCTCAAAGTGGCAGATAAGCTGCTTGATCACCGCGCGACGGATTTCATCATCACGATTGAGTTTACAGCCTTTCCACAGAGCGTGGCCCTGCTCATCTATGGCTTCATAGTAAGGGCGAATATCTTTCTGGTTCTGCGCATAACAGTCACCAATCTGACTGATGGATGACACCCCTAGTCCAAGGAGGTCGCACTCTTCCTGGGTGGTATAGCCCTGGAAGTTACGGTGCAATCGGCCTTCTCTTTGCAGCTTGGCCAGCTCGTCATCGGGTTTGGCGAAGTGATCCATGCCTATGTATTGATAGCCGGCGCCGGTCAGGGTCTCAATAGTCTGATGCAGCATGTCCAGCTTCTGTTGTGGGCTGGGCAGGTGCTCATCTTTGATTTTTCGCTGGGCCGCGAAGCGGGCCGGCAAATGAGCATAGTTGAATACAGACAGACGGTCTGGAGACAGATCCAGAATTCGCTGAATGGTTTCGGCAAAGGTTTCCGGTGTTTGATGAGGCAAGCCGTAAATCAAATCGACGTTGGTAGAGACAAAGCCCATCTCTTTGGCCTTTTTGATCAGCGCAAAGATGAAGTCTTCATCCTGTTCACGGTTAACTGCTACCTGAACCTCTTTATTGAAGTCCTGCACTCCTATGGATATACGGTTAAACCCTGCCTCTTTGAGGGCATCCAGCATAGACAGTTCGATTTCTCTAGGGTCGACTTCAATAGAGTATTCACCCTGCTCGGCAAAGTTGAAGTGACTCTTCAATAGTGACGATAACTTGATGATTTGCTCTGGGTTAAGGAAAGTCGGTGTGCCGCCGCCCCAGTGCATCTGAGTCACAGTGTAGTGCTTGAACAGAGGCGCCCGCTTGACGATCTCGGCTGCCAGGTACTCTATGTACTGATCGGCTTTGTGCTGATGACGAGTGATTACCTTGTTACAGCCGCAGTAGTAGCAAAGCTTGGCGCAGAAAGGGATATGGATATACAGAGACAGTTTGTCGCTTTTGCTGCCGGCTATGGCCGACAATAGATCGCCTTCGGTGAATGAGTCGTCAAACTCCAGCGCCGTTGGGTAGGAAGTATAACGGGGACCGCTGTAGTTATATTTCTCGATCATTGATTGATCCCAGCTGATATGAGTGGGCTGCTTCAAGGCGTGTCCTCCGACAGTAAATTAGCAATGAGCGAAGTATGCAGGGTTATAGCTCAAATAACCTTGATCCAGGTTGTAAAAATTACATGTACACAACTGGACGTTAGGGAATATCCATGAAAACGCTTTCGATGTCTGTTGTCTTATTGAGGTTTTGTGCACCGACTCACGCCGGGGAAGGGATTCAGCGGGCTCGATAGCTACTCGGCTGAATAGATAGAGGGTTATTAACCCACTATCTATTAAACTGACATGTTTGGGCCAAGAAGGCCATATGGGCAGAAGGTTTGAAGAGCGTTAGTGTAGAAAGCGCTGCCGACTGCTGAGAAGCAAGCCGGCAGTTGAAACCTTAGTGGGTTGGCTTTAGCTGAAACTCGGAGAGTTTCTTGGCATCGGCCAATATGCCTTGTTCCAGCTCGGCTTCAGACTTCATTCTGGCCAGGTCGAGCCGCATCCGTTCTTGCTTGGGCAACTGAGCCCTGGCCTCCAGAATTGGATGATCCTTGATGCGCTCAAAATGCATAAACACATCCGGGTAATCACCACTGACTCTTTCTGTCAGCGACAGCAGATCGAACAGTTTAACGATTCTGACCACTCCTTCAGACAACTCACAACGCTCTTCTGTCATTGCGGCAGCAATATAGCGAATATCGGCAAGCAGGGATGCCTGTTTAGCTTCCATAACCGCCTTTTGCTCAGCCATCGCTTGTTCTCTGGCTTGAGTTTGTTTCCTCAGACGCAGCAGCAACACTGTGGCATAGGCACTGAGGCCTATGATGATCAACATGGCTAAGGTGATAAGGATAAACTGCATCCCGGCCTCCGTTAGTTGTCTTGGTATTGTTTCAGAAGCTCAGCACCGGATTCGAATTTCTCCAGCAATTCGTCATCGCTATGACCCTTGCTTGGGGCTTCATCGGCCTGATCCAAATCGGTAATGCCAAGTTTTTCCATCAACTTCTCTATCTTGGCCAATTGCCGCTCCAGCCATTGCTGGTCATCGGCGGCCAGTTCCCGTCCTTCTTCCAGCTGATCCAGCAGCTTATTCAGGCGCGGATCTTCCTCCAGTTGCAGCAGCAACTGTTCATCGGTCAGTTTGGGTTGTTTGGGCTGTGCAACCTTTTCTTTGACTATATCCAGAGCGACAGGCTTTTTACTGCCAAGGCGGATATCTTGTTTGTCAGAGCCTGCCCGCTTTTGCCCCTTTGGAGCAGCAGGGTTTTGGCGGCTGCCCGCCTTATTGCCTGAATCCTGTTTCTTACGGGCCGGAGCGCGCTCAGATTTCTTGGTTCTGGGGGCTAGTTTGGGGTTGTTCTCGCCGACTTTACGGGTCTTTTTACTACGGGACATAATTCTCTCGATAAAAAGTAGTTGGTTGCGTCCGAACCGTGCCGGGTTCAGTCTACAAGCGGCGGTTCTGCATCAAGGTCGCGTGTTATAGCAGATCCTGATGTTTTTTGCATCAAGATGAAGTCCTGCGCTGCAAATATTAGCTTAAATTTACCCAGAGATGCCAAGTAAGCAAAAGTCTGCTGCTGGTAGAAGCTGACATGAGTCGGATTGTTCTTGTAATGCCATTTGGCAAACGCCGTCAAAGATGTCAGTAGCGGAGTGGATATGGCCAGCCAACCCCCTGGTTTCAGCAGCGTTTCGATTAAGCTCCACTCTTTGGCAGGGGTTCTGAAGTGCTCGAACACCCGAAAACAACAGATAAAATCATATTGGTGGTGTAGTAGCTGGTGGTCTGCCGCAAAAAAGGGATCGAATTGTTGTAAATGGTGGCCGGCGTTGCTGATCTGCTGCAGTCCTTCTTCGCTTAGCACCCGGCCGAAGTTGAGACCAAATAGCGGCGCGGGTTGCAAAGATTGAAGTTGTTCCAACAATGGGTGGATAAAGCGTGCCAACTGCTTTTGCTTTCCTGCTTGGCGGGCTCTGCCGTAACGCTGTTTCTCGGCATCGGGTAACAAATAACTGCTGGAATCTGCAAACAACAGCCGACATTCGGGACAGAGATAAAAACCTCGTTTCTTATCCTGAAAGCTGAGTTCAGCATGATCGTTATGACACAGTGGGCAACGACGCATGGACTAATTAATATCTGCTCAACGGTGGTTAATAAATTATGCCATAAAAAAAGGCGGCAGTATGGCTGCCGCCTTATGATGGTGCTAACTAACACCTGATTCTGATTTCAAGTTTCCTTACTTGCTATGCGACTTTCCCGGTCGATATCCTTCTTTTTTTGACAGCTTTCCCTGCAGCTTTTCTCGTTATCGGTCTTCCAGACACTTTCTTGGGTTTCCTGCAAATAGCGATAGCCAAATTGGCTCATCATTATCCAGTCGTCTTCTGTGACGCCTAACAGACCATCCTTGTCTACTAAGTACCTTCCAGTGATAACAAGCTTCCAGCCAGTGCATCCAAAGCGCGTTGCTTCCTGTGCCAATGTTTGAGTCCTGCAAACATCTTCCTGTTGGAGCAAGTTCCCCTGTTAATTCGTAAGGACAATGCTAAAAAGCGGTTTGGCAAAATCGCCGGTTCCTTACTTTTATTGACCTGGATTTCAAACTGAAATCTCGACTCGTTATTATTATTTGCGAGTGGTCTTAGTAGTCTTATTGTTATTGGATTGCTTTATTCTTATATCTTGAATGTAAATTATACCGAAACCTGAATGTTGTTGGTAAAGTTTTTATACAAACAGATGGGTTTATCTCGGTACGGGCACATTAAACCTAAATCTGTGATCTGTGTCAAGCATTAATGTTTTCAGTTTACGTAAACGTAAACTTTATGGCTTAAGAAAAGGGTGAAACGTCACCCCTTTCCAAGCTACAGCAAAAATTACTTCAGGCTGGAGATGTACTTGGCCAGCGCTTCAATGTCTGCATCATTCAGCTTTTTAGCTGTGTCCTGCATCATTCCGTTTAAGTCGTTATGACGGCTCTGATCACGGAACTTATTCAACTGGATCTTGATGTAGTTGGCGTGCTGCCCAGCAACTGCCGGGAAACCGGCCAGTTCACTGCCTTTGCCTTCAGGACCGTGACAAGCGGAACAAGCGGCTATGCCACGAGACATATCACCACCCTTGAACAGCTTCTCGCCGGCATCAGGAACATCCTTAACTTCAGCAACCTGCAATGTTTGGCTGGCAAAATAAGCTGCAACATCGGCAATATCCTGATCGCTCAAGGCTACCGCCATGCCGCCCATGATAGGATCCATACGGCCATCTTTGCCACCGGTTTGGGCTGCACTACGAAACTCCCGCAGCTGTTTTTGCAGATAGGTTGTGTGCTGACCAGCCAACTTGGGATACATGTCGATCATGCTGTTGCCATCAAGGCCATGGCAGGCAGAGCAGACAATGGCTTTGGTTTTTCCCGCTTCAGCATTACCTTCAGCAATCGCAGGTGAAGATATGGCGGCGACTACAGACAGCGCAAGGGCTAACTTTTTCATGGCGTTCCAACTTCTTTCGTTAAATTATTGTCCTGAGCTTACTAGGGTGACCCGCAAGCGTGGTAAAATACAAATAATGTGATCGGGCTAATATTTTACACGAAAACGTGGAAAAGTAAGCAAGTCTTCAATATTTATGCTATCACCCAGCAAAATTCCGGAGTCAGAAGTGACAGCAACTCGTATCGATTTTCGCAAGACAAAATTCCTTATCAGTGCGCCTGATATTGCCCATTTGGACAAGCACTTACCGGGCGACACCGGCGTGGAAATCGCCTTTGCCGGTCGCTCAAATGCCGGTAAATCAAGCGCTTTGAATGCTTTGACCGAGCAGAAAAACCTTGCAAGAACCAGTAAAACTCCAGGTCGTACTCAACTGATCAACGTGTTTGAGCTCGATGAGCAGCGCCGTTTGGTGGATTTACCCGGCTATGGTTTTGCTCAGGTACCACTGGCCATGAAGCTCAAATGGCAAGAGTCGCTGGGTGAGTATTTACAAAAGCGTGCTTGCCTGAGTGGTGTGGTGGTGCTGATGGATATTCGCCATCCGTTGAAAGACTTGGACTTGCAGATGATTGAATGGGCTGTTGCCAGTGAGATCCCTGTGCTGGCACTGCTGACCAAGGCTGATAAGCTGCCACAGAGTGCCAAGATGAAGACGGTCAATGAGGTACGTAAAGCGCTGGCTGACTTTGGTGATTGGGTCAGAGTCGAGCCTTTCTCATCACTTAAGGGAACCGGGAAACCTAAGGTTCTGGCGATTCTGGATGAGTGGTGCCATCCAGCCTGGTTGGAGCAAGAAGAGAACGAACAAGAGTGATGGACTCAAACTATGCAAACGGCAGCCATATAGGCTGCCGTTTTTGTATCTGCTGTGTGTGCCGGGAGAATTCAGGACAAAAAAAACCGGCGACTCAGTCACCGGTTAAATTAGCTCTTTTGGGGAGAAGCTAAAATTTCAACAAGACTCAAGTACCATCAAACTTGGACTTCGATGGCTCTCAATGGCGGTAGCATAACGCGAACTGAATCAGTTTTAAAGTAATTACTCTAAAAAATATTGCAGACGAAAAAAAGCCCCAGCAAATGATTGCTGGGGCGCCAGAATTTGGCTGATCACTAAAAGTGAAATAAAGGTCTGAAAGATAGAACATCTTAACCTCTGTACCCTACGCCGAGAATAATACTGTATTTATCTCTAATGGGAAAACTGTTTTTTCAAAAAGACGACAATAATGTGGAGTCGATCACAAGAATCGTTGGCTAGAAAAGCGCCTTTTGATCTTTAAATTACAAAAATGAGCTTAAAAAGCAGGCTTTTAGCGCTGGTTTGTCGATTTTTTGCCAAAAATTGTTGTTTTTAGTTCAGGTAGGGTAGCTAATGACGGGAGCAGATGCGGATAATCATAGCCTTGTGTTCAAAACACAAAAAAGCCATCCCGAAGGATGGCTCTTGATGGAATAGATAGATTATCAGTGAGCCTGATCCCAGCTGTCACCCAAGCCGGCTTCAGCCAGCAAAGGTACATCCAGGGTAGCGGCTTCAGCCATGAGTTTGCAGATCTGGTGTTGTAGCTCTTCGGCTTTCGCTTCATTGACTTCAAACACCAATTCATCGTGAACCTGCATGATCATGGTGATTTCCCCCTTGGTATCAGAGGCTATCCAGTCGGCAACTTTGATCATCGCCTTCTTGATGATGTCGGCTGCTGTTCCCTGCATAGGAGCGTTGATTGCAGCCCGTTCTGCGGCTTGACGCCGCATGGCATTGCGATCACGGATTTCCGGCAGATACAGGCGCCGACCAAAGAGTGTGGAGACATAACCTTGCTCGGCAGCGAGTGCCCTGGTCTCTTCCATATACTTGAGCACGCCGGGATAACGCTTGAAGTAGGTATCCATATAGCTTTGTGCTTCAGTGCGGGGAATATCCAGTTGGCGTGCCAAGCCAAAGGCGGACATGCCATAGATAAGACCGAAGTTAACCGCCTTGGCCCGTCGGCGCTGCTCTGGAGTGACAGTTTCAAAAGCCACATCAAAGACTTCAGCCGCCGTTGCTCTGTGAATATCTTTACCCTCGGCGAATGCCGCCAGCAGGCCGGCATCCTGGGACAGGTGAGCCATGATCCTGAGTTCAATCTGTGAGTAGTCGGCGGCCAGAATCTTGCGCCCTGAAGGTGCGATAAAGGCCTGACGAATTCTGCGCCCCTCTTCGGTGCGGATAGGAATATTCTGCAGGTTAGGGTCGCTGGACGACAAGCGGCCGGTGGCAGCGTTGGCTTGATGATAGCTGGTATGCACCCGGCCGGTTTTGCCATTGATCATCAGCGGTAACTTATCTGTATAAGTGCTCTTGAGCTTGGTCAGGCTGCGATGCTCGAGAATGATCTTTGGCAATGGATAATCCAGCGCCAACTCTATCAATACCTCCTCGGCGGTTGATGGCGCGCCTTTTGGAGTTTTCTTGATCACCGGATAACCCAGCTTTTCGAAGAACAGCGCCTGCAGCTGTTTGGGAGAACCCAGATTGAACTTCTCTCCGGCTATCTCATAGGCTTTTTGCTCCAGCGCATCTATCTTTTGTGCCAGCTCATCACTCTGCTGCGACAGTTGCATACTGTCGATCAACACTCCGTCGCGCTCCATCTGTGAGAGCACCTGAATAAGCGGCAACTCAAGTTCGGTGAAAACGTTGGCTAACTCTTGCTCCCGCTCAAGCCTTGGCCACAGGTGTTGATGTAGCCTGAGTGTGATATCGGCATCTTCGGCGGCGTAAGGCGCCGCTGTTTCCAAAGGGATCTGGTTGAATGTCAGCTGCTTGGCGCCTTTACCGGCAATATCTTCGAAGCTGACACATTTGTGCCCCAGATACTTGAGCGCCAGGCCATCCATGTCGTGTCTGGATGCTACAGAATTGAATACATAGGATTCGAGCATGGTATCGAAGGCGACACCGGCCAGTTTGATACCGGCATTGGCCAGAATACTGATGTCATATTTCAGATTTTGACCGACTTTCTTTATCTCGGGATCTTCGAGAATAGGCTTGAGTTTGGCCAATACCCCTTCTCTAGGCAGCTGCTCGGGGGCATCCAAGTAATCGTGTCCCAGTGGCAGATAGGCGGCTTCTCCAGCCTTGACGGCAAAGGATAAACCCACCAGTTTGGCGTCCATATAGTTGAGGCTGGTGGTTTCAGTATCTACCGCCATCAGTTCGGCATCGGCCAGTTTTTTCAGCCATTTTTCCAGTGCGGTTTCTGTCAGTATGGTTTCGTATTCTGTCTCTATAGTGACTTGAGATGGAGTTTCTTCCTGAGTCTCTGGCGCTGCTGTGTTGGCCGCCTTGGGGTGCGGCATCTTGTTGTCCAGAACTTCTGCCAACCAACGCTTGAACTCCATCTCGCCGTAAAGCTGTGTCAGTTGGTCTTTATTGGGCTCGGTAATATTGAGTTGATGCCAATCCAAATCCAGCTCGCAATCTGTTTTGATAGTTGCCAGATCGTAGGATAGTTGCAGCATCTCAGCATTGTCGGTGATTTTCTTGGCCATGGTCTTGGCACCACGGAAGCCAAGTTCCGTGACACAATCCGGTTGCTGCAGTAGCTTGGCGACACCACCAGCCCCTGTCAGCATGGCCAACGCGGTTTTCTCACCCACACCAGGCAGTCCCGGGATGTTATCGGCCTTGTCGCCCATCAGTGCCAACAGGTCGATGATAAGCTCGGGGCCGACGCCAAATTTACTGGTGACCTCTTCCGGTCCCATTATGGTGTCTGTCATTGTGTTGATCAGGGTGACATTGTCATCCACCAGTTGCGCCATATCCTTATCGCCTGTGCTGATCAGAATGGCACGGCCTTCCTTACTGGCCCTGGAGGCAAGAGTGCCTATCACGTCATCGGCTTCAACCCCGGGAATACAAAGGAGTGGCAGGCCAAGAGCCTCGATGATGGCATGCAGGGGGGCTATCTGACTTCGCAGATCATCAGGCATTGGTGGCCTGTGGGCCTTATACTCGGCGTACATCTCGTTACGAAACGTGGGACCCTTGGCATCAAAAACAACCGCCATCTGTTGTGGCTTGTATTTGCCCAGCAAGCTGCGCAACATATTGACTACGCCATAAACAGCCCCGGTAGCTTCACCCTTGGAATTGGTCAGGTGAGGTGGTGCATAGTAGGCCCGATAGAGGTAGGAAGAACCATCCACAAGGACGAGGGGGTTTTCTGCTATTGTTGGCATAGTTTTGTTTCAATCTAAGCTGTCTTAAGTGCTGCTAAGCATGCCATATCAAGGCATTTTCGGCCATGACAAAATCACCCACAGCCTGTGGATAAGTCTGTGAGTGAAAAAATCAACATAGAGAAAGGCGGTAGAGAACAACATAAAGTTGTTTTTATAACTTGTTGATATTTATTTGTTATTTGTTTTTTTGTGAGTCAGGTAAAAGTTTTACTAAATCTTATCGGTTGTGGATTTTTTAAATTCCTTTTCCAGATTCGCACCTTGGTAGCGGTAAAAATCGCCTCTTAGCAGAGACGATGAATTAAGTTAGCATGATTTTTAATCAGATCAACCAGTTTGTAACTGGTTTGTTAAACCCAAATGACATAAGAGGGAATTTTTAATGAAAAAAATCGCAGTTCTTCTCAGTGGTTGCGGTGTCTTCGATGGCAGTGAAATCCATGAGGCGGTGTTGACCCTGCTGTCCCTGTCTCGTTCGGGCGTGGCTTACCAGTGTTTTGCCCCTGATATTCCTCAAATGCATGTGGTCAATCATCTCAAGGGTGAAGTCGTGGAGACTGAGCAGCGCAATGTGTTGGTGGAGGCTGCTCGAATTGCCAGGGGTGATATCAAGGCGACTTCTGAACTGAATGTGGCTGACTTCGACGGCCTGATCATTCCCGGAGGCTTTGGGGCCGCCAAAAACCTCTGTAACTTTGCCGTGAATGGCAGCAATAGTGAGATTGCCGCTCCGGTACGTGAATTTATCAGCCGTTTTATCAGTGCAGGCAAGGTGGTGGGCTTTATCTGTATCGCGCCTGTGATGATCCCGGGCCTCTATGGTGAAGGGGCCAGAGGTACCATAGGGACGGACGCTGAAACCGCAGCGGCCTTTGTTGCCATGGGCGGTGAACATCAAAATGCCAAGGTAGATGAAATTGTGGTCGACAGTGAGCGCAAGATAGTCAGCACCCCAGCTTACATGCTGGCAGGTTCCATTGCCGAGGCCAATAGTGGCATTGAAAAGCTGGTGGCCAAGGTGTTGGAGCTGGCCTAAGCCCTGTCCAAGTTACTTTGATCCTATTCAAGAGGGAGCCTGAGCTCCCTCTTTTTACTGTTGCCGGCTGTGCAGAGTGACTTTGGTGTGTACAAACCTGAGCCACATAGGATTATCTTTTCCCGCGGTTGTCGAGCCAGCCTTGGGCCAGCCCGACCAAGAGTCCACCCAGATGCGCGCCGTTGGCTATCGAAAGGCCAAACACATCCATAAAGCCAAGTACCAGCCACAACAGCATAAAACCCATCAAGGCCGGTGGCAGACCTATGCCTTTCTCTGGGCTCATGCGGCCGCTGACCCAGGTATAACCCACCAGGCCATACACAACCCCGGAAAGACCGCCGAAGTTGGGACCACTGAGATAGAACTGCACTATATTGGGCAAAGTGCCGGCGACCAACAGCAGAGTCAGTAAAGGAGCAAGACCGATACGGTTTTCTATTTTGCCACCCAAGACCCACCACCAGAGTAGGTTAAAGGTGATATGCAGCGCCGAGAAGTGCAGCAGGCTCGGGGTAAACAAGCGCCAGAATTGGCTGAAACCGGCATCCGAAGTGGCGCCGAAGAAGGCCAGGGCTTCGAATACCTGATTGCCGTAGCCCAGGTTCATGGCTGCGAAGATAGCTATGCAGACCAGTAGAATGATCAGCGTCAGCGGTCCGGCGCCGGTAATAAATTGACTCAGCAGTTGCAGCGATGGCGCGCCATAGTCAAAGCGGATTCGGTTGTCGCCATGATCCCAAGAGGCCTGCAAGTACTTGGGGTTTAACGGATCTTGGACAAAGTCGAGAAATGCTTTGCGCCCCTTGGCTTGGTCTGTGTCCTCGATAACATGGATGGCCACTCCCTGTTCCAGATGTGTGATGCGACAGGGGATCCCTTCACCCTTGAGGTAGTCTATCAGCGCCTGGGCAGCACGTTCATTGGGGAGGCGGCCGATTTCCATGCCTCAGTCCCTCGGCCAGGCAGCGAAACCGCCATCCAGGCTGTAGACCTCATCGAATCCTTGATGTTGCAAATATTCCGCTGCGCTTTGGCTGCTGATGCCATGATAACAGCAGACAACCAAGGGCTTATCCATATCAGCGTCCCTGAGATAGTCGGCCAGATTGTCATTGCCGAGGCGGACGGCTCCTGGAATATGGGCCGTCTCGAAACTGGCAGGATCGCGAATATCGACTATCTGCAACTCGGCATCTTCGGCCATCATTTGCTGGAGTTGAACGACAGAAAGGTGTTGGTAACTGGACATACTTTGCCTGTAAAAGAGGTGATGCTTGTTAACAGTGTGCATCAGGGCGCTGCATGAGTACAGCGCCCTGTTTGAGGATCAATCCCAGCTGAGAATGACCTTGCCGGATTGACCCGAACGCATGGCATCGAAGCCCTGCTGGAAGTCATCCACCTTGTAATGGTGGGTGATAATAGGCGCAATATCCAATCCGGACTGGATCAAACTGGCCATCTTGTACCAGGTTTCAAACATTTCCCGGCCATAGATGCCCTTTATCACCAACCCCTTGAAGATGACCTTGCTCCAGTCTATGGCCATATCGCCACCCGGGATCCCCAACATGGCAATTTTGCCACCGTGGTTCATGGTATCCAACATGGAGTGGAAGGCCGATGGTACACCGGACATTTCCAGGCCGACATCGAAGCCCTCTGTCATGCCGAGCTCACTCATCACATCTTCGAGTTTTTCCTTGGCCACATTGACGGCTCGGGTCGCTCCCAGCTTGCGCGCCAGTTCCAGACGGTATTCGTTGACATCTGTGACAACTACGTGGCGGGCACCGACATGGCGGCAAACCGCGGCGGCCATAATGCCTATGGGACCGGCTCCGGTGATCAGCACATCTTCACCGACGAGATCAAACGACAGCGCAGTGTGTACCGCGTTGCCAAAGGGGTCGAAGATAGCGGCCAGATCGTCGCTGATATCATCGGGGATCTTGAAGGCGTTGAAGGCCGGGATCACCAGATATTCGGCGAAGGCGCCTTCGCGGTTAACCCCAACCCCCACTGTGTTACGGCACAAATGAGTACGGCCACCACGGCAATTACGGCAGTGACCACAGGTGATATGACCTTCGCCTGACACTCGGTCACCAATATTGAAGCCACGAACTTCCTGACCCATATCTACCACTTCGCCGACATATTCATGGCCGACAACCATAGGAACCGGGATGGTCTTTTGTGACCACTCATCCCAGTTGTAGATATGCACATCGGTACCACAAATGGCGGTCTTGCGAATCTTGATCAGCAGATCGTTATGGCCCATTTCAGGTTTGGGCGCGTCTACCATCCAGATGCCTTGTTCAGGCTTGAGTTTACTCAGTGCTTTCATCATGTTACTCCATGGGATAGGTATCAGATGATACCCATCTCCTTACCGATTCGGGTGAAGGCTTCGATGGCCTTGTCCAGCTGTTCACGGCTGTGAGCCGCCGACATCTGGGTACGGATACGGGCCTGTCCCTTGGGTACTACCGGGAAGGAGAAGCCGATGACATAGATGTTTTCCTGCAGCAGGCGGTTGGCGAAGTCACTGGCCAACTTGGCATCACCCAGCATGACCGGCACTATGGCGTGATCGGCACCGGCCAGGGTGAATCCGGCTGCAGCCATTTTTTCACGGAAATAACGGCTGTTTTCCCATACCGCTTCGCGCAGTTCCTGGCCCTCTTTGAGCATCTCCAGCACCCGAATCGAAGCGCTGACGATGGAAGGCGCCAGTGAGTTGGAGAACAGGTAAGGGCGTGAACGCTGACGCAGCCAATCGACAACTTCTTTGCGGGCCGCTGTGAAGCCGCCGGAAGCGCCGCCCAGCGCCTTACCCAGGGTGCCTGTGATGATGTCGATACGCCCCATCACATCGCAATATTCGTGGGTGCCGCGACCGTTCTGGCCGATAAAGCCAACGGCGTGGGAGTCATCGACCATGACCATAGCGCCGTATTGGTCGGCGAGATCACAGATACCCTTGAGGTTGGCAATAACCCCATCCATGGAAAACACCCCATCTGTCGCTATCAAGATATGGCGGGCACCGGTATCGCGGGCGGCGATCAGTTGGGTTTCCAGGTCGTTCATATCATTGTTGGCGTAGCGGAAACGCTTGGCCTTACACAGGCGGACACCGTCAATGATAGAAGCGTGGTTCAGGGCATCCGACACTATGGCATCTTCCGGGCCCAGCAGGGTTTCAAACAGACCGGCGTTGGCATCGAAGCAGGAGGAGTAGAGGATGGTATCTTCCATGCCGAGAAACTCGGACAGATTGGCTTCCAGCTGCTTGTGAATGTCCTGGGTTCCGCAAATAAAACGTACCGAGGCCATGCCGAAGCCATGGTCTGCCAACCCGGCCTGCGCCGCCTTGATCAATTCAGGGTGATTGGCCAGGCCCAGGTAGTTGTTGGCGCAGAAGTTGATAACTTCTGCTTCGTTGACGCGAATGGCTGGTTGCTGCGGAGAAACTATTACACGCTCGCTCTTGTACAGGCCTTCGGCCTTGACGTCGGCAAGCTGTTGGTTGATCTGATCGTAGAATGAGGTAGATGCCACCTTAAGTCTCCTTGATTGGATTATTCTGTTTATTGGAGTGGTGGCATTTTAACCCTAAAGCCAATGGCCCAACACTCTTTTTTAAGCTGAGCCGACAGGGATAAATCAGATTAGGGCTAGTGCTTGTTTCAGATGAGAAAAACTAAGGAAGTCGAGAAGGAGAAAGGCACCTGAATGACAGATGCCCAAGGCTGCAGTGCTAGTCTTGCTGGTGAGCCAAAGTTTGGTAGTGCTGCTCCAGGCGCTCGAAGGTCGAGGTGGAACTGGGAGTGGCGTAGGCCTTGAAGATCATCAGTACCCTGAGCAGGCCTTCATAGAGTGAAGACTTGGTAATATTGGCTATGCTGGATTGGGTCAGCTGATAGCTGATCCAGAAACTGACTATCATCTTGATGGTATCGGCCAGGCTGGAGATCTTGTCTTGCTCCAGCTGCAGAAATCCATCCTGGCATAGTAGCTGCAGCACATGGCTAGAGCGGGTCAGCACCTTTTGCTGGGCTTCCAGATAGCGCTTTTTCAAGGCCTCATCGCGGCTGAGGATGTCGGCCAGGTTGGCGTACATAAAGCGAAATTGCCACAGGGTATAGAACATGGCATCGAAATAGCCAATCAACAACTCGACATCGACTTGCCTGTCTTCATAGGGTTGAAACCCCAGTTCCAAATGATTTTCATACTGGGCGAAGATGCAGCGAATAATGTCTTCCTTGTTGCGGAAGTGATAATAGAGATTGCCCGGGCTGATTCCCAGATGGGCCGCGATATGATTGGTGGTGATGGAGCGCTCGCCGTGTTCGTTGAAGAGTTCCAGACTGGCCTGGATGATTTTATCGCGGGTTTTCATCTGAGTCCTAAATGGTTGCGGCATCATCCGCAATCCGGCGAATGGCTCTTGGTTATGCTGCTTCGGGTATTATGCTAGCATTGTGACAATCCATCAGGCAAAACTCAATTATCCCGCCAATGAACCTTAGCCGTTACTCACTCTTGCTGTATCTGTTGTCGCCACTGTTGCTGCTCTACCTGGCATTTAGGGCCTTGAAGAGCCCGGATTATCGCGGCAGGTGGGGCGAGCGATTCGGCTTGTTCAAGGCCAGGCCGACAGACTTGTTGATCCACACAGTCTCCATGGGGGAAACCCTGGCGGCGGTCCCGCTGATCAAGGCGCTGATGCTAGCCAACCCTGATTTATCTGTCACGGTAACGACCACCAGTCCCACAGGTTCCCGCGAGGTACTCAAGGCGTTTGGCGACAAAGTACAACACTGTTATTTGCCGTTCGATCTTCCCTGGTGTGTGCGGCGTTTTCTGAACAGGCTCAATCCTTCGAACCTGATTGTGATGGAAACCGAACTCTGGCCTAACTTGCTGCATCAGGCCAAAAAACAGGGCGCCGGCATCATGCTGGCCAACGCTAGGTTGTCAGCCAAGTCGGCAGCCAAATACCAAAAGTGGGCCGATCTTAGCCTGCCTATGTTGCAATTACTGGACAAGATAGCAGTGCAGACCCAAGCCGAGGCCGAACGCTTTATCGCCCTCGGGGTTGCCGGCGACAAGTTGAGTGTTTGCGGCAGCCTCAAGTTCGACCTGCAACTGGATCAGCACAAGATAACCAAGGCCAGAGGGGAAAGGCAGTTGTGGGGACGCGCCTCGTCCCCGGTATGGGTTGCCGGCAGCGTTCATCCGGGGGAGTTTGCCGCCATGCTGGAGTGCCATAAACGCTTGTTGGCGCTGTGGCCTGAGGCTTTATTGATCATGGTACCGAGACACCCGGAGCAGTTCGATAATGCCGCCACGGCAATCAAGCAGGCCGGGCTTGCCTATGTGCGGCGCAGCAGCGGCCATGAGCTAGCTGCCGAGACTCAGGTGCTGCTGGGGGATACCATGGGGGAGCTGCTGGGGTTATATGCCTGTGGCGATCTGGCCTTTGTCGGCGGCACCTTGATCACCAATGGCGGGCATAATCCGCTGGAGCCGGTAGCCTTGGGCTTGCCGGTATTTGTTGGCCCTCATCATTGGGACTTTGCCGAGATAACCCGTCTGCTGCAAGATGCCGGAGCCTTGCAATTGGTTGAAGATGCTTCCTCGTTGGCGAGTGGCATAACGGCACTGTTACAGGACGGCGATGCGAGACGCCGCGCCGCCCAAGCCGGCTTGGAAGTGGTTAGCAGCAACAGAGGAGCACTGCAGAAGCAGTTGCAGTTGGCTCAGGCCTTGTTGTCAGGCACTCGCTGAGCCGCGGTAGCCTTCCAGCAGCCACTGCCAGTTCTCTTCGGCAAATTGCAGCTCGGGCTGTTTGCGTTTTTCCTTGTTGAAGGAGCGCAGCAGCCGACTGAGATTGGCCTGTTGCCAGCCATCGGCTGGGGTTCGCAGCTCACCTCGGTCAAAATCAATCAGATAAAAGCCCTGGTCGCTGCTGAGAATGTTTTTGGCGTTGAGATCGGCATGGTAGACACCGCGCTGATGAAAACGGCCAATCAAGGCACCGAGTTGTTGCCACTGTGGGCGGGACATAGCCTGTTTTTGCAGCAGAGCCACCAGATCCTCGGCACCATGAATGCGGCGGATCAGAATGTCGGCCCGGTACCAGAGCCCGAAGCGTTCCACTTTGGCGGCAATCGGCTCGGGCACAGGTAAACCTTCTTCAAAGAGTTGCTCCAAGAGCGCCAGTTCTGCCACGGCGCGGGTCTTGGTGAGGCCGGTGAACAGGTAGGCGTCTTTGCTGAACTTTTCCATCAAGCCACCGCGCCAATAGTGGCGCAATACCCATTGCTGTTTCTCATGCTCAACAAACCAGGTGGTGTAACGCCCCTTGGATGAGCCGACAATCGCTTGCTGTTGCCGCCAAAAAGACTCGTCAAACCAGGTTTCATTCAGGGCTTGTGGGGCGGCAAGGCTCAGTGCCAGGCAACCCTTGGCGGTGTTTTTAATCTGCATCGGCTATTTGTTCGTTATAAGCGTGGAACCTGGGTCTATTCTACATTAAGATCTGGGGTTTGCACCCAAGAAGCCGATTCTGTCCATGAGCCTTGACCCCGCGAAAATTCAATCTCTCTGTTTGCTGCGCCTGTCGGCGATTGGCGATGTTTGTCATGCCGTAGCCATGGTGCAGGCGATTCAGCGCCAGTACCCGCAACTGGCCATCACCTGGGTGATAGGCAAGATAGAATATCAGTTGCTCAAGCACCTGCCCGGAGTTGAGTTTGTGGTGTTCGACAAAGGCCAAGGCTGGAAGAGTTATCTCAATCTGCGGCGGGCGCTCAAGGGACGTCGCTTCGATGTGCTGTTGCACATGCAGGTGGCGCTGCGGGCTACCATAGCCTCATTGATGATCCCCGCTAAGGTGCGCATAGGTTTTGACCGGGCCAGAGCCAAAGAAGGGCAGTGGCTGGTGACCAATGAACAGGTGGCTCCGCTGGCAACGCCACACGTGCTGGAAGGCTTTATGGGGTTTGCCGCCAAATTGGGAGTAACAGATTTGAGCCCCAGTTGGCATATCCCGCTGCCGGAAGAGGACAAGGCGTTTGCTCGTCAGTGGGTCGCTGATGATGACAAGACTTTTATCATCTGCCCGGCGGCGAGTAAGGCCGAACGCAACTGGTTGCCGGAGCGGTATGCCGCCGTGGCCAACCATGCGTTTGAACGCGGGTTCAAGGTGTTGCTCTGCGGTGGCCCAAGTGCATTGGAAAAACAGCTGGCTGAGGATATCAGTGCCCAGTGTCAGCAGCCGCCAACTAATTTGATTGGCAAAACATCTCTGGTGCAGTTGCTGGCTGTTCTGGAGCGGGCCAGCCTGGTGTTGGCTCCGGATACTGGTCCGGCGCATATGGCGGTGACCCAAGCGACGCCGGTTATCGGTCTCTATGCTCATTCCAATCCGGGGCGCACCGGGCCATACACTTGGAAGGAATATGTGGTGAGTGCCTATGAGCAAGCGATAGCGCAGCAGTTCCCGGGCCATCAGGTTCCCTGGGGCACACGAGCCAAAGGTGAGCATCTGATGGAGTTGATCTCTGTGGAGCAGGTGTGCAGCATGTTCGATCGCGTGGTCGCCGACTTTCGTCTTTGAAGTATCAGTCTATGAATAAGCCTATGACAGCCCAATCCGCAGTAAAGTTTTTGTTTGTGCCCGTGTCTTCTGCCGAAGGCATGGGTGAGTATATGCGCTCATTGATCATCGCCGATGAAGTGAAGCGGGTTTGGCCACAGGCGGATATTCGCTTTGTTCTCAGCCGGGAAGCTCCCTACGCCAAGACTTGTCCCTATCCTGCAGATTTGCTGGCCCGGACGCCCACTAAGGAGGTCAAGGCGGTCAACGGCATCATGGATGAGTTTGCTCCCGATGTGGTGCTGTTTGACGCTTCAGGCCGTAAGTCACAACTGAGCCATGCCCACAACTTGGGTGCCAAGGTGATCTTCTTCAGCCAGCACAAGCGCAAGCGCAGCCGGGGTATGAAAATAGGGCGCGCCAGGGTCACAGACAGCCACTTGGTCGTACAGCCTGAGTTTGTTATCGGCCCTATCAGCGCCTGGGAAAGTATCAAGCTAAAGCTCATTGGTAAGCCGGAACCTGTGTGTATCGGCCCTGTATTTACCCCGCCGGATGAAGCGCGGCAGCAGACTTTGCTGCAACAGTATGGCTTGAATGAGGGCGAATTTTTGCTGTTCAACGCCGGTTCCGGCGGCCATAAACTCAATGACAAGCTGGCAGCCGATTATTTCTTTGCCGCCGCCGAGGCTTGTTACCAAGCCTCGGGTATTCCTGTGGTGATGGTGTTTGGCCCCAATTATCCCAAGGATTTACCGCAGGCTCCCGGTGTCATAGCTATTTCCTCGTTGGCCAATGCCGACTTTATCAATTTGCTGGTGGCTTCGCGCGCTGCGGTTCTCAGTGGCGGTGATACCCTGCTGCAGGCCATAGCGCTGCGTAAAAATACCCTGGCCGTTGCCGTGTCCAAAGATCAGCCTGCGCGAATTCGTGTCTGTTCAGACAAGGGGTTGGTGCTGCAGGCCGAGGCCGAACAGATGAGTTCGGCAGTACAGGCCCTGTTGTCGCCGGATATGGGGCAGAAGTTGCAACAAGCCATGGCCGCAGAACCGGACATGAACGGGCTACAGCTCACTATAGATGCGCTTAAGGCGTTGCTGGAGAATCAAGCATGACAGGCAGAAGAATCGCCATTGCCATAGACAGTCTCGCCGGTGGCGGCGCCGAAAAAGTAATGCTGACGCTGGCCACAAGCTTGAAGCAGATGGGACACGAGCCTCATCTGCTGGTGCTGCATAACGACTGTCACCACGAAGTGCCCGCCGCCCTGGCGGTGCATTTCTGTTTCGATGCCAAAGAGCGCAATATCGACAGTTTCTGGCGCCTGAAATCATCGGTTGCCAGAGTGCAGAGCTGGATTGCACAACTACAGCAGCAACATGGCACATTCGAGTTGTTTCTCTCCAATCTGGACAAGACCAACCTGTTGATGACTCGCGCCTGTGTGGCGCCACTCTACTGCATAGTGCACAACTCGATTGAAGAGGAGTTGCAAAGGCAGCGCAAGTTGGGGCCATTTGCCTACCTGAGTATGCTCAAGGCCAAGAAGGCGCTCAATGGCCAGAAATTGGTGACGGTTTCCAAAGGGATCGCCGGGGAGATAACGCAAGTGGGCCGGATCAAGCCCGCTTCGGTGCAGACTATTTACAATCCGTTTGAGCTGGACAAGATCCAGGCCTTGTCACAACAAGTGCCAGCAGATATGCCGACAGGGGATTATATGATCCATGTCGGTCGTTTTGCCCGGCAGAAACGCCACGATGTGCTCTTCGCTGCCATGAAGCAGATGAAAAACCCTATGCCATTGGTATTGTTGTGTAACAACAAGAAGAAGGCACTCAAGGCGGCGCATAAGTTTGGGGTCAGCGACAGGGTGATCATCCCGGGATTCCAGACCAACCCCTACCCCTGGATCAAAAATGCCCGTCTGTTGGTGCTCAGTTCCGACTATGAAGGCTTGCCAACGGTATTGATAGAATCACTGGCAGTGGGAACCCCTGTGGTGAGCAGCGATTGTCGTCATGGCCCGAAAGAGATTTTAACCGGGGAGTTTAGCCGTTATCTGGTACCCCGTAGGGAACCTGCTGCGCTGGCCAAGGCCATGGATGCGGCGCTGAATGATTATCCGGACTGTGCTTCGGCCGAGATACTGCAGCAAGTGGGTGCCAAGCGGGTTGCTGAGCAATATCTGGCATTACTCAACGGGCCTGACTCAGAGTAACAAAGATTAAAAAAAGGGCTGATTCTGCCCTTTTTATTTAGGATTGTACGAACGAAACCGGCCTGCTCTCTGGCGTGCAAGGGCTATTTGCCGGAACCCGTTAACCGAGTCTGAACTTGAGGTAGCTGAAAGGCATTTTCAGCATGCGTCGCCATCCCAGAGTACTGAACAGGGCCAGTTTGGAAGCCGGAAACTTAGGGTCACAATAGCGCTGGTAGAGCAGTTGCCAGTCGAGATGACTCATCTCGTTGGGGCGCTTGCTCTTGGGGATAAAGCGCTTTATCAGACCAAGCCCAATCTGCTCAGGCTCCAGCACCAGTAGATTGGAAGCCATAAATCTATCCCACTGCTCATCCATAGCGGCATCAAAATGGTGCCTGTGCTCCAGCTTGGGCCATGCGGGATCCAGGCGTCTCAGCCAGATATCACAATAAATCTGCTCTGCATGGGGGCAGGTCAAAGGGGCGCCATGATATTGCGCCTGGCCGCTTCTCGAAGGGTCGTATTCGAGATCGGCAAACAGTGGCAGGTCCCATATCTTCAACAGATCTTCCTTGAGCCCAAAGTGGAAAAAGTCACTCGGGTGCCTGACGACTCTCTGCCCTTCGGCATAACGCCGAAAGTAGCTGGTATTGACTACGACTCTTTCCTGGAAATAGCTGTCGACGGCATTGCGGACGGGATACTTGCCCTGGGCTGCCACAAAACCCTTGCCGGTCAGGAAATTGTCCGAGCGCAGTTTGACGGCATAGCGGGTTTCTACCCGTTTAAGCCCTTCGGCGGAGGAGACAATTTGGCGGTTGAAGTTGAGTTTTTGCGGTTTGCCGGCGGCATCATAGGCCACTATATTGCCACCCGGGTCCTGATTGAGCAGCAGCAGATCCGGCTCCAGCCCACTGCAATCCTGCCCCTCCCAGGTGGAGAGAATAATCTTGGCACCGGGCAGGTGCTCTCTGATGCTTTGCAAACACTTATGGGTAATGCCTGTTTCCTGGGCCCTTTCCTGGTAGCTTTGAACCGGGCCTTGCACTACCACTGTGATATCGCTGAAATTGATTGCCATAATTAAGCGTCTGAATTGTAGTCGAAAGGAGCCTGGCTAATCGGCTTGTGCCAGCAGGGATAGATATTCTTCAGGAACACCACAAAAAATCACTTCATCGCGTTCAATCAGATGGAAATGGATCTGCTTACCCTGACTTATCAGGTAGTTGTATAAAGGCGCTATATACAGCTCCTGCTTTTGCCACTCACTGGCGGGCTTGGCGGCCTCCTGGGTATAGGCTACGCAAAAATCGGCGGCATGGCGGAAGTAGTACAGACCTGTACTGCACAGATTGGAAATCGGCCTTTTTTCTGCGGTTTCAACGACGAGCGTCGAATCTACAGCGGCAGGTTTGGCGTATGACCAGTTACTGCCTTCACCCTTGAACACTTCAAGATAGCCGTCGCAATGCTCTGTGATGGCAGGAAAGCTAAAGCCCGGGCGGAAAGTATCGATATTGAAGATGGTCAGCGGGGTTTGCGGGTCGACATCCGTTAACCCCAAATAGACGGTTTCGGCCTGTCCTCGAGTCGCTTCCGTGAGCGAGACGATACGGTAATCTTTGATCCCCAGTTGCCGGCAGCGTTTTTCAACAAACTCTGGAGTGTTATAGACATCGCGCACGATAAATAGAAACGGCATGGTCGCAAAATAGCGGCTGAAACTTAGCAGCGCATGGTCAAATAAAGGCTTGCCATGGGCCGGCAGCATATATTTGGGTTCCTGGTAGCCGGCTTTGAAGAAACGGGAACTGAGTCCGGCCATGGGGATGACTATCATAATTGGGCTCCTGTGCAGCTTTGCAGGCGATCATACAGGCGATAGGCATTGCCGATAAAGCCCAATTGTCTGTCGGGTCTGTCATTGTGCAGTGGCAGCATGGACAGAAATAGCTGGATCTGCATGGCGTAGAGCTGGCTCTCGCTGACACCGAATTCACTGGCCATCAGTTGGGTGAAGTCGGCCATGATCTGTTCCCGTCTCTCCGTCACCGCAATATCGAAGTTGAGCGCTTGACCGTCGAGCTGCGCCCGAAAGTAGCCGGCGATAATGGAGTCGTACAGTCCCATCACTGAATGGGCCAGTTTGGCGATGTCGTAGAGGCTGTTGCCATATATGGTTTGCTGCTCGTCGCCGTCTATGCCGCGAGGATCTATCACCTTGATATTACAGGTGCGAAAGTCGTAGAGAATATTACTGAAGCAAAAATCACCGTGCAGCACATTGAGTTGACCACTGTCACCAGGAAGTTGCGCCTGAGTCGCTTCGGCCAGTTGATAGATGCTGGGCCTGAGTTGGCCGTTAAAAACGATGGGCTGGTGGAGATCCAGAGGCGTTTGCTTGGCAAACTCCTTGAGGCGTGAGCGGGTCTTGGCCATAAACAAGCCATCCAGGGTCGGCTTGGGTTGCGCCTTTTGACTGGCGGCATCCTTGATAAACTGGCTGCAGGCTCTGAGTATTTTACGCCAGGCAAAAGCCGGCAGTTGGCTGAAGACGTACAGCTCGTTGAGCGCCGTCAGATGCAGATATTCTATGCTGTAGCCAAAGGATTCAGTGGTTTCCTGGGTGCCGAGTAATTGTGGGATATAACTGCGCAGCGGCCCTGGTAGTTCAGTGTACCAGTTGGCCTCGGCAGCCAGTTTACGCTTTTTATGGCTGTATTTACTGACCACCTGTCCCTGAATCGACATCTCATTGAAGGCTCTCTGGGTGGTCATTCGGCTCTTGGACTGATAGTAAGTATGACTGTGGCCGAAGTCATACCAATGCTCGAAGCGCTCGGCGGTGAGGCCTTTTTCGGCAATATAGCCGTTGAGTCCGGCGATAAAGTCCCACTTGCATTGGGTGATATGGCGGATCAGGGCTCTTGGTGCAGAAAAACTGAAAAAACCATTGGCGATCAATTCACTGGATGATGGCTGATCACTATGGTGTTTATTGAGCATACCGGTATCCGGATTGAATTCGGCCCAATCATAGTTGTCTTCAACTTGGCTCAGGCCGAGCAGATCCGGGGTCTGTGGCAGGGCATCGAACAAGGTGTCTCCATGCAGCACATACAAGGGCTCGGTCGTGGCAAATTCCAGCAGATTGAGGGCATAGACTATAGACTCCCCCAGACTCAAGTGAGTCGGCAGGTACAGGAGTTCTACCTGCTTTTCTGCCAATGCCTGGGTATCATAGGGCCCTGGAATAAAACCCTCTGGCAGTGTCATCACCACTCTTGCGCCCTCGGGAAGCAGGGCCAGTTGATGGTGAAACAGCCGTTTATTGCCTACCGGTAAAAAACAGGGCGGCAGTGGCCCGAATTCAGACTGGAGTTCAGATGCCACGAGTGCTGCAGAAGTTATCAGATACATGCTTGGCCCTATGCTTTGTCGTCCGCCAGTAACTCTTCTATCTGCTCCCGGCTCAGCTTGGCAAATTCTGATGGTCTTATCGCCCGGTCATCAATATAGAAACCCTCATGACCACACCAAGGCTTACCCACCAGAATTTCATCGTAGGGAACCTGGTGCTTATCGAGCCAAGCGGTGATCACCGGCAGGGTATGAATATTGATCTTGCCAACATTCCCCTCAAAGGTACGCATATTGCGAGCGGTGGAGATAACAATGTCAAACCCCTGCGCCTGATATTCACGCAATTTGGCTATCACATCCAAGCGCGGTGACACCGCGCTGTAATCCTTGCTGTCACCTTGGGTAAGGGTGCCGTCAAGGTCGACTATGAGTCGTTTCATCTCTGCCCCAATAGGATAAAAACCTTATTGTACTGTGCGAGGCCAGGCTGAGCCAGTTGCTTGCGGACTTTGCACTTGTCGGCTTTGGGACTTAAGTTCCCGTATCTCTTTGGACATATCTTGCTTGAACTTGTCCAGATGGTGCACCTTTTTGATGTAGGCAATGGCTTCCTTGGCCAGGGTCTGGCGTTTGGCTTCATTCTGCAGCAACTGCTCAATCCCTTCGATGAACAGCGGCAATTTGTCGAAGCCATCCCCCAAAACTTTGCCGGTATAAATGCCGAAGCGACTGGTCAATTCATCCGGGTTTTGACAACTGACCAATAAGGTTCCGTATGACAAGGCCTCGAGAAATGACACGGGCAAGGCTTCATGAATAGAGGTATTGACCAGCAGCTTGGCATCTTTCAGCAGCTGATTTTTACGCTCGCCTTCAACGTGACCGACAAAGTGCAGGTTGGGTATGTCTTGATACTTGGCCATCACGGCGTTGTTCTCATCGGCCTGTCTATGTGCCTGCCCCAACATGTAGAATTGGTACTGCGGCATGGCTCGGGCAATTTCGGCAAACAACCAACCGCGTTTTACTGATTCTATTCGGCCAAGGAACAAAATATTGTCTTGTTTTTGATGATAATCCGGGTCGAAATTTTCATCTATTTCAATAGGGTTGGGCAGATACTGAATCTCGGTATCTGCCGGCAGGCGATACAAGTCTTTGGCTTTTTGGTCTAAACATCTGGCCTGACTGATAAAACGAATATTGCCCGTCTTAGCGTATTGATGTACAAAATCATAGACTTGTTGATCCCAATAGCAGGGTTCTGGAAACAGCTTGACGGTATTTATTTCATCCCATTCATAAGTGGGACGTGGATCCTGAATCCAAAACAGCAACTTCTTATTTTTACCAGGGGCCTTGCTGAATATACGATATGAGTGAGTCGTCATTTCAATAGACAGGAAGACATCATACTGCTTTTTTTTCAAGAACAAATAGTTAATAAAATCGAAAGCCCTGGCGGCTAATTTATAGACTTTGATACCGTCTATCATATGGCATTTGGGAATGAGCCTGACTTTACCACAGTCTTTTTTAAGCAGCACTTCGACATCAATATCATCACCGGGCAGATATTTGGCAACCAAATGGCGGGCAAGAAAACCATATCCCCCAAACTTTGTTTTGGCTCCACCAAAATACTCATCAACCAGAAGTGCTACTCTTAACTTACTCATCAGACTTGACCCAAATATATATATTGCTGAAGACGGCATTTTAGTTAGCCAAGACAACTAATTCAAAATTTATATCTGGAATAAAGCCTTGTTGTTTTTAATAAGATAATGATGTTGCTTTTTTATTTTTAATGTTTGCCATTTGTTGTTTTTTTGGTTTGGTATTTGCCTTGTTTTTAAGGGCGTAAATACTGTAATTGTTGAATGGGTTTCAATGTTTTCTGTCATGGGAAAACATTTTTTATTATTCCCCACAGCCGAATGCTATTCCGGGTTAACTATATCTATAGTGGCTTTTGGCGTTATTTGATGTAGTACAAGTAGGAAGTATCGAGGACTTATTCGCACTTTCATGAATAATAAGTCATAGGTTCAGTGGCTTATATTTCAGTGTTTCGCTCGTTACACCACTCTCAAATTTATGTAGTCATAAAGAGTTTCAGTGTATGGAAGCCTTAGGGAAGGTGCGAACAAGTCCTCGTGGCACTCTGGCTTACACAGCAGCCGGTTCTCTGCGTTATCCGACTTAGGCAGGCCTTCAGTCAGATGCCTTGAACGTCAATGGCAAGCTACTCTCTACAAAAGAGAAAGCCACAAGGACTTTACCAAGCACAAAAGTTGGGTAGATCTCAGGTCGTAGAGGACTGACTGGGGTTAGCTTGAGCCGTAAGCCGTTATTTGGACGCCTAATACGTATTCACAAACACAGTGCGAGCGGTTAGGATCTGGCCTCTGTATTCGAGTAATATTACGTCGGTATCCTTATGCTCACACGCGCCATCTATCCCGGAACTTTTGATCCCGTTACCAATGGTCATGCGGATCTTATTCAACGTGCCGCGGCACTGTTTTCTCACTTGGTGATAGGCGTGGCAGCCAGTCCATCCAAGCAGCCTTGCTTCACTCTGGAAGAAAGGGTCGCCATGCTAAATGAGGTGACTGCGCACCTGGATAATGTGGAGGTGGTTGGTTTCACCGGGCTACTGGTCGATTTTGCCAAAGAACAAGGCGCCAATGTACTGGTTCGTGGGCTGCGTGCGGTTTCTGATTTCGAATATGAGTTTCAATTAGCCAATATGAATCGTCGGCTCCACCCAGAACTGGAGAGTGTCTTTTTGACTCCGGCGGAAGAAAACTCGTTTATTTCATCTACCCTGGTTAAAGAGGTCGCGCTGCATGGCGGCGATGTCAGCCAGTTTGTTCATCCGGATGTTGCCAAGGCTTTGGTTGCCCGAGTCAAAAAGCAAGGAAGTTAAAGTTAATGAGAAGTCTTTTGTACAAGAGCCTGATGCTGGCCGCAGGCCTGGGTATGAGCGCTGCGAGTCATGCGGCACCTTGGGTCGATAGTTCAGACATTTATTTGAGAGCCGATATTCAGGCGCTGGCTGATGCCGGGGTGATCACGGTTCCCGTTAATACTTACCCCTTGATGTGGGCCGGTATCGGTGCCGATTTGGCCAAGGTTGAGCCGGCAACCCTCACTCCTGCGCTGACAGATGCTTTTTCCAGAGTGAATTTTTACTATCGTCAGGCGATAGAAAATCGTGGCAACGCTGTCATCAAGGCGACGGCAGCCTCGGATGCCGCCCGGTTTCAACATTTTGGCTCTGATTACCGTGAAAAGGGCCAACTGAGCGCCTCATATGAATATGTCGGAGAACGTTTTGCCTTCAAGGCTGCGGGTACCGGCGCCTATGACGCCCAGGATGATGAGAGTGCCCGTTTGGATGACTCCTACATGGCGCTGGTGCTGGGCAACTGGATAATGACAGCGGGTGCCGTGCAGCAGTGGTGGGGCCCTGGGTTTGATTCGGCTTTGCACAAGTCAAACAATGCTCGCCCTATGCCATCTATCATGCTCAGTCGTAATAATGCTGCCGGTTTTGAAACCCCTTGGCTATCCTGGATTGGCCCCTGGACCCTGACCGCAGGTGTCAGTTGGATGAATGACGACAGAGCAGTTGAGGACACCCTGCTGTGGAATATGCGCGGCAGTGTCAGGCCCTTCAAACAGTTGGAAATAGGCCTTTCCTGGACCACACAATTCTGTGGAGAGGGGCAGGATTGCGGCTTTGGTTCATTCTGGGATGCTATTTCCGGTGGAACCGAGTGTGCTGATGGTGACCCGAACTGCGACCCTTCGATGAATACCAAGATAGGTAACCAGATGGCGGGTTTCGACGTTCGTTATGCCGATACCCTGTTTAATGTGCCTTTTGGTCTCTATCTGGAGCGCACCTGTGAAGACTCCAGCGGTTCGGCGCCATGGCAGATTGCCGACTGCGCCGTGCTGGTGGGTGCCGATACCCGCTTCAACCTGGCGCAGCAGCAATATAAGCTGTTCTTTGAGTATACGGATACTCTGGTTGCCTGTGGTGGTGATCCCAATGTGTTCAACTGTTTCTATGAGCACAGCACTTATTTGAGTGGTTCCCGTTATTACAAACGTTCTTTGGGTTCTACCTATGACAGCGATGCCAATGTCTACGTTCTCGGCTTGGTGGGTCAATTTGCCGACAGCCATGGTATTAACGCCTACCTGCGCTATGCTCAGCTCAACAAAGACGGTAAGTCACCTTCGCACGGGTGGGCACCTCAACCACCGAAGGAAGACCTCCTGATGTTGGAACTCAGCTATCGTATACCCTTGCTGAAGGGGATGATGACTTTTGGTGGCACAGCTTCCCGTTCAGAGTTTGAAACTTATAACGATAACGATGCCAGTTTGTTTGGTAGTTATGAGTACAGGTTCTGAGTGACAACTACTTAACTAAGCCGGCCTAGCCGGCTTTTTTATGCTCGTAATGAAAATGTTACCAAGTTTAAACAGAATGATTGCGTGAAAAACGGCATTGACGTAATTTGGCCTTAAGAAACTACAGCTATATTGCATCCAGACCTACTTCCTGTGTAGGTTGTTTTTTAATCAGTTCCAAGTTTGGAACCCGGGAGCTTATTTTTGATTTCAGTCGTAATACCCGCCAAAGACGAAGCCGGCAATATAGGCCCTCTCATTAATGAGATCTGTCAGGCCTTGGCAACGACAACCCCTTTTGAAATTCTGGTTGTAGATGATGGCAGCAGCGATAATACTGCCGACGAAGTGTTGCAAACTGCAAAGCAAAACAGCTGTGATGCCAGAGTTATTCGCCATAAACGCAGTACAGGCCAGAGCACGGCTATCTGCACAGGTGTGCGCGAGGCCAAGGGGGAATATATAGTGACCCTGGATGCCGATGGTCAAAATGATCCTGCTGACATTCCCGCCATGATCCGGCTGATCCCGGAAATGAACAGTGCTGATTTTTGCATCGCTGGTTATCGAAAGCACCGTAAAGATACGGCTTGGAAACGCTTTCAATCCCGTTTTGCCAACAGGGTACGCGATGCCTTATTGCACGATGGCGTTCCGGATACCGGCTGCGGTCTTAAGCTCTTTCCGCGAGCCAGTTTTCTGAAACTCCCCTATTTCAACCATATGCATAGGTATATTCCGGCGCTTATCCGACGTATGGGCGGTGATGTGCGTATTTCTGTGGTTAATCACAGAGACAGGCAAGCCGGTATTTCCAAATATACCGCCTGGAATCGACTCTGGGTGGGAATCGTCGATATCCTCGGGGTGATGTGGTTGATTCGCCGGGCCAAAATTGCCGAGATAGACAGCATTGAATACAGCCGCCGGGACTAAGCTGAAGCGCCTGCTAAAGACGCTGTTGTTGATCTCCGTCTTGCTTGGGCTGATGTTGGCCGTTCAGGCCGGCTGGTTTGAGCATCTCACCGACAGTAACTGGGTCGCTAACTTTATTCATCGTCAAGGGCCTGCCGGAGTGGCGTTACTGTTTGCAGTGGGCGCTCTGTTTACCGCAGTGGGCGGCCCGAGGCAGATCATCGCATTTGTTTTCGGCTTCGCGCTTGGTGGTGCTGTGGGCGCCCTGTTTTCCACCTTTGCTGCCTTGGCGGGTTGTCTCCTCAGCTTTTATTGTGCCCGTTTGACGGTGCGCGAGTTTCTACAGAAGCGCTTTGGGTCGCGGCTGCAACGTTTTGAACGGCTGATCATTCATCGCACCTGGCTTAAAGTTTTAATGATCAGGCTGTTACCCATTGGCAGTAACCTGTTGACCAATCTCTTCGCCGGGGCAACCCGGGTGCCTGCAGGCGGTTTCTTAATCGGCAGTTTCATCGGCTACCTGCCGCAGATGCTGATCTTTGCCTATGCGGGAGCCGGCTTGGGCTTGTCTGATCAGTATCAACTCGGTATCAGCCTAGTGTTATTGCTGCTTTCCAGCGCCATAGGAACTTACCTTTACCGTAATCGTCTGAGCCGTCAGGTGGATGATTTGGTTACAGATAAACAGGGGCTTTGATGAATTGGCTACGTAGCTACTTTGACAGTGATGATTACACAAAAGTGTTTTGGGCACTGTTCTGGCTGACCCTGTTTATTATGTTGTTGGGAATAGGATTCCGCTCTCCCTGGCCTGCCGACGAGCCTAGATTTGTCGAAGTCGCCAGAGAAATGGTCAGCAGCGGTCAGTGGTTGTTTCCCAGCCGTGGTGGCGAATTCTATCCGGACAAACCGCCGGTTTTCATGTGGGCCATAGCACTTTGTTACGCCTTGATTGGAGACCTCAAGCTGGCTTTCTTACTGCCCAATGCCCTGTGTGGTTTGCTGACCGTGATGCTGGTGTACGATCTGGGCGCAAGGCTGTGGAATGTTCGCACCGGGCGCAACGCCGCTCTGCTACTGATGTTGGTGCCGCAGTTTTTGATGCAGGCCAAGAATGCCCAGATAGATGCCATGGTGATGTGCTGGATAACTTTAGGGTGCTATGGCTTGCTGCGCCATTTCCTCAAGGGACCCAGTTGGGGCTGGTATTTTGCCGCCTGGGGCTTTATGGGGCTGGGAGTTATCACCAAGGGAGTTGGTTTTCTGCCCTTGCTGCTGTTATTGCCGTTGGGGGTGTACAGTTGGCAAAAGGGCTTGTGGCGAGAGAGTTGGCGCTGGCGAGTAGTATTGGGGCCGGTTGTTATGCTGGCCGTAATTGCGCTCTGGTTGGTTCCCATGGTGCTGACGGTTCAAGCATCTGCCAGCCCGGAACACCTGGCATATATGAACAATATTCTGTTTAAGCAGACGGGTGAGCGTTACGTCAACGCCTGGCATCATATCAAGCCTTGGTATTTCTTTGTTTTCAGTGTCATTCCCTGGCTCTGGTTTCCGCTGCCCCTATTGGCATTGGCTTACGGAAAGCGACTCTGGGCAGCTATCAAGGCCGACCCTGGCATTGCCGTTTTGCTGTTATGGGTCTTGCTGGTGGTGGTGTTTTTCAGCATCAGCCCAGGTAAGCGTAATGTCTATATTTTGCCGGCACTGCCGATGGCCGCGCTGGCCATTGCAGCAGCACTGCAGGGAGCACAGTTGTGTCTATGGTTTGAGCGCTTGGTTTCCGCCTTGCTGTGGTTGTTGGGGGGCTTGCTGCTGACTCTGGGCGTGCTGGCATTGCTGCACCATCCCAAATTGCTCGAGAGACTGGCTGATTATACCAATGATCTCACTGGTATCGGTTATCTGTTTATGGTGCTCGGTTCCTCCTGGCTTATTTTGCTCTGGTGGTTAAGGAAACAGCCTTCGCTGCTCCGCTCCGGCGTGGTGACTATTCTGGGTTGGGCCTTGGTCAGTAGCTGGGGCTATCTGTTGCTCGACGAAATACGTACTCCCAAGGCCTTGATGCAGCACACTGCCGAGGTTATAGGTGAAGATGCCGAGCTTGGGCTGATCCGCTTTAAGGAGCAGTTTATTCTGTTTTCTCCCATGAGTATTACCCACTTCAGTTATCTGGCTTCCATTGCCGAGCAGGAGCGCAGGGCCTGGCAGTGGCTGCAACAAGGTAAACAACGCTATCTTCTGGTTCCCGGTGGGATAACGCTTGATTGCTTTGATATGAGCAAGGGCCAGAACATGGGCACGGCCCACAGAGAGGAGTGGTATTTACTTGGGGCTTCGGCGAGTTTGCCCGAGTGTCAGGCCCCCAAGACCATGGTCAGTTACCACACGCCGCACCCGGGACAGTGGATGCGGGAGTGATTGTGCTTCAGCGTGTCTGGCACAGGCTGCAAAACACTGTGGTGCGCTGTCCCAGGCGTATTTCGGATAACAGATGGCCGCATTGGGTACAGGTTTCCCCACCGCGGCCATAGACATGCAGCTTCTGGGCAAAGTAACCCGGTTTACCTTCGGCATTGGTGAAGTCTTTCAGTGTGGTGCCGCCCTGTTTGATGGCCTGGGCCAGGATCAGCTTTATCTCGGCGACCAGCACTGTCAGCCGCTCTTTATCCACTTTACCAGCCTCGGCCTGCGGGTGGATCCCTGCGGCAAACAGGGCTTCGTTGGCATAGATATTACCGACACCCACCACAATGGCATTGTCCATCAGACAGAGTTTTATCGCCTTCTTCTTACCTTTGAGCGCCGCGTGCAGTTGCTCGACATTGAAGGCATCCGTTAAAGGTTCGGGGCCCAGTTTGGCCAGCAGAGGATGTGCCGTTTCCGGCAACTCGCACCAGAGCCAGGCACCGAATCTGCGCGGATCGTTGAACCTCAGCACCCGGCCGTTTTCCAGCTCCAGATCTATATGATCGTGTTTCTCCGCCGGTGTGCTACGGGGCAAAATCCGCAGGCTACCGGACATCCCAAGATGCACTATGCAGGTACCGGCATCTGTATCCAGCAGTAGGTATTTGGCGCGGCGGCGCACGGCTCTGATGGTCTGTCCTATGATATTGCGGGCCGTTTCGGGTACCGGCCAACGCAGTGAAGGATTACGAACGATAAGGTTACTGACGGTCTGATCAACAAGATACGGCGCAACCCCGAGGCGGGTCACTTCCACTTCCGGCAATTCTGGCATAAGGCTCTCTGCTCTATCAGCTTGTGGATACACTCAGCAGAGGTACAACACCACTTCTGAGGCTGGGGGGAATAAGATACCAGTTCCCGGCGGCAGATTTAAGCAGTCCCTGATGGGGATAGAACAGCCAAAGTTGTGGCTCGGCAGCGCCGCTGACTTTCAGCAGCAACTCTCGTGGCCGCTCATCTTGGGTGAGTTCAGGTTTACTTGCCAATGGTGATACCCGAATGCTGAGCCAGGCTTGACTCCAGTCGGCGCAATTGAGCACCTTGGGATCACACTGCCATTGACCATTGGCGGCCTGTGCCAACCAGATCCCGCCCAGTTGCAGCTGCTGCAGTTCAGTATGGCTGTCAAACAGCTCGCGGGTATCGGGCACTGAGTTCATGCGTTTATCCAGCAAGGTCAGTACCGACACCATCAGAATGGAGGCCAGAATAATGATGTTATTCCACTGTTTGCGGGTCAGTGCCATGGGCAAGAATGTTTGGTTGAGATCGAATCGCCAGTGTAGCACGGTGGCAGGTATCAGCCACCTGTGCTGTTCATAAACCTCAGGATCTGCACCTGATTGGGATCGTCGAAGTGATGCTCTTTGGGCTTGCGCTGAATTGCCTCGAAGATAGCCTGCTTCAATACGTCTATATCACCAGGATGGCTGCGGATGATCTGCTTCAGATCCAGCGAGTGTTCATTCCCCAGGCACAGTAGCAAGCGGCCTTCGGCCGTGACTCTGACCCGGTTGCACTCATGGCAAAAGTTATGGCTGTGGGGTGAAATAAAACCTATATGGATAGGGCTGTCGGCCATGCTGTAGTAACGTGCCGGGCCGCCGGTACGCTTGGATGACAGGCTTAGTGGCCAGCGTTGATTGATAATTTCCCTGACATCACTGCTGCTCATGTGTCTTGGCAGAGAACGCTCTTCCATAACACCCAGAGGCATCTCTTCGATAAAGGCGATGTCCAGCTGCTTTTGACGGCAATATTCCAGCAGATCGATAATTTCGTTTTCGTTGCGGCCCTTGAGGATCACGGCGTTGATCTTGATCCTGTCAAAGCCGGCCGCCTTGGCAGCATCTATGCCCTTGAGCACCCGCTCCAGCTTGCCGTTGCGGGTCAGGGTGGTGAAGAGTTCGCTCTTTAGGGTATCCAGGCTGATATTGAGGCGGTTCAATCCGGCAGCTTTAAGCGCCGGAGCCAGCTTAGCCAGCCTGGAGCCGTTGCTGGTCATGGAAAGATCCTTGAGCCCGGGTAGTGCCGCCAGCTGCGCCACCAAGCGGTCACAATCGCTGCGTACCAAGGGTTCGCCGCCGGTGAGGCGTATCTTGCTGACGCCAAGCTCGGTAAAGGCGCGGCCGATAAAGGCCAGCTCCTCCAGGCTCAATACCTGTTCCCGCTCCAGAAAACAGGGATCTTCACTCATGCAATAGATGCAGCGAAAATCACACCTGTCGGTAATGGAGAGGCGCAGATATTCTATTTTGCGGCCAAAGCCGTCACTCAGGCTGTTCAAGGGCAGGCTCAGAGCAGGTCTGCAAAAGGGTGTACATAGACGGTTTCACCCGCCTCTATGCGTTCATCTGCCTCGCCGATAATCACCAAACAGTTGGCCTTGACCATGGAGCTGAGCATGCCTGAGCCCTGGGCACCGGTCGTGCGTACGTGCAATTGGCCGTCATCTCCCAGGGTCATGATGCCGCGGCTGAATTCGGTGCGGCCGCTGCGGCTGCGCATGGCTTCATCGGCAATCGCCGGCAAAAGTCTTGGCTGCCAGCTTGGTTCGCCGGCCAGTTTACGCAATGCCGGTTGAACAAACATCAGGAAAGAGACCATCACGGCCACAGGATTGCCGGGCAAGCCGAAGAACAATGTTTGGTCTATCTTACCGAACGCCAAGGGGCGTCCCGGGCGCATATTGATGCGCCAGAAGTTGATTTCCCCCAGCTTGGCCAGCACTGTCTTGATATAGTCGGCATTGCCGACAGACACCCCGCCCGAGCTGATGATCACATCGGCCTGAGTCGCCGCCTGGCTCAATGTTTGGCTCAGAACCGCTTCCGAGTCTTCGATGATCCCCAAGTCCAGCACTTCACAGCCCAGACGTTTGGCCATCGCCTTGATGGTATAGCGGTTGGAGTCGTAGATGCAGTTGGCCTTGAGCTCAGTGCCAGGTTGGCTGACTTCATCGCCGGTGGAGAATACGGCAATTCTGGGGCGGCGCTTGAGGGGCATCTCAAACAGCCCCAGCGAAGCCAGCAGGCCTTGCTCGGCAGCGCCCAAACGAGTGCCACTGCCGAGGGCAACGGCGCCTTGGGCTATATCTTCACCCGCCAGACGCACGTGCTGGCCGCGATAGATTTTGCCACTGAAGCTGACCTTGCCATCGGTTTCGGTGGCAAGCTCTCTGGGTTGAATGGTATCTGCACCCAGAGGAACCGGCGCACCTGTCATAATTCGTACCGCTTCACCCGGCTGCAACTGGCCAGAATATTGATGGCCGGCCAGCACTTCTCCTTTCAGCTCAAAGGGTTGTGACATGTTGTCTTGAAACGCGAAGGCGTAACCATCCATTGCCGAGTTGGTCTGCTGCGGTACGTTCACCGGCGAGATAGCATCTTGGGCCAGAATACGATTGTCGGCTTCATCGAGCGTCAACAGTTCCGTCTCTGTGACGGGTTTGACTTGCTCCAGGATATGGTCGATGCCCTGACGTACCGACAGATTCTGTTCACTGCCGAGCTCACAGGCGCTCAAGGGCAGGGCTCTTGCTGCAGAGGGCTTGGATTCGGGGCGATAATCGCGGACATACTGCTGCACAAAATCAGCAATTTGCGCCACATTGTTGAGATCCAGGCGGCGGATCTCTCCCGGCAGCTTGGTTTCATCACAGCAGGCTATTGCGAGGATATTGGGATCCTCGGTATGGATAAAGGGTTTGCCATGGGCGGCTCTGTGTAATTCAATCTTGGGCAGCGCCAGTTTCTTGAAGCCTTCCACCAACACCAGATCGGCCTTGTCCTGTTCCAACTGGCCGAGTAGATGCAGCAGGTCCGGATCTCTGTCCAGCGGATCTTCAGTCATCAGGGCCCAACGCACGTGGGAGGCCACCAACATCTGTCTGGCGCCTGCTTTGCGCATCTCATAACTGTCTTTGCCCGGCTCATCAATATCAAAGTTGTGATGGGCGTGTTTGATCACTGCCAGTCTCAAACCACGACGATTCAGCTCAGGGATCAACTGCTTCAACAGTGTGGTCTTGCCTGTGCCGCTGTAGGCACAGAAGCCCAACACGGGAATGGACAGGGGATTGGTAAAGACAGTGCTCATAAAAACCTCTTAAGCTTGGGATATTTCCGCCGCGAGTTGTTGTTTTTGTTCGTTGGTATTGACGTTAATAAAGGCGCTGGGTTGATCGGCGAATGATTCAACCACTACCGGGTGTTCACTGTACCAGAGATCGATACGGCGCCTGCCGGAATCGAGAAAGGCCTGCATCGAATCCCTCACCGTCGGTTTGAGCAGCATAACCACCGGCTGCTCCCGCTCGCCGTCGGATGCCACGGCGAGAGCCGCCTCTGACGCCTGCAGCTTTTGCGCCATACGCTCGACCAGGTCTTTGGGCAGCAAAGGGCAGTCGCAGGGCACCACCAACAGCAGATCGGCATTTGTCTTATCCAGGGCGCTGATCATTCCCGCCAACGGCCCGGGATAACCCTGTTCCAGGTCGGCAATGACAGGAAAACCGAACTCAGCATAACGTGTTTGATTGCGGTTGGCGTTGATCAGGATCTGATTCACCTGAGGTTTTACCCTGTCGATAACATGGGCAATCATGGGGCGCCCCAGCAGGTCCACCAGGCCTTTGTCTTCTCCGCCCATACGCCTTGCCATGCCTCCGGCGAGTATCACCGCATCAATGCGCTGCGACATAGTTGTTCTCCTGCAGTTCTTCCGTGGCCAGGGTCAAATTGGCTGAGGTTGTCAGTTGTTGTGATTCTATATGCCAATGTTGATGACAAAGTGCCGTTAGTTCTGAGTGCTGGTGGCTACTGATAAGCAGTCCTGTACCTTGTTGCTTTAATTCGGCAATCATAGCAAAAACGGTTTGCTGCGATGCCCTGTCCATATTGGATATGGGTTCATCGAGCATGAGTAACTTGGGTTTCAACAGCCAGGCTCTGGCCAGTGCCAGCCGTTGCCGTTCACCGCCGGACAGAGTTGAGGCGTTGGTCTTGAGCAGTTTCCCCAACTGGGCATGTTCTATCGCGCTTTGCATCCTAGTGTGCTGTTCGGTCTTATCCAGGCTGCTGTATTTCTGCGCCAGTTGCAGATTGTAGCTGACATTGCCTTCAAACAGGTACGGGTGCTGATGCAGGTAAATAGCCTTGCCGAGCAAGGTATCGCGTCGCCACCAGGGCGCAGGCGGAAATCCTTGGGTATAGATGGTACCGGCACTGGGTTTGAGTAAACCGGCAAGCAACTTCATCAGAGTGGTTTTACCGCAGCCATTGTCACCTTGCAGATAGATGACCTCGCCCTGGCAAAACTCCAGTTGCCGGGTGCGAAATAACAGGCGTTCACCAAAACGCATCTCAAGATCTTGGGCTATCAGCTTTATCATCAAGCGTCCTAATGGCTTCTGGGATTGGCCCTGCCACGCAGAGTACCCAGAGCAAAATTCAGTATCAGTGCCAGCACCAGCAGCACCAAGCCAAGGGCTATCGCCTGGGCAAAGTCGCCTTTACTGGTTTCCAGTGAAATCGCGGTGGGAATGTTACGGGTGACATGGGCTATGTTGCCACCAACCATCATGGAACAGCCGACTTCAGTAATGATACGGGAAAACGCGGCGATAATCGCCAGTAACAGAGGTACTCTCAGCTCGCGGCAAACCACCCAGATGGCCGAGGTCCAGCTGGCGCCCAGAGTTCGGCTGGTTTCCCAGGCGCGGCGGTCTACACTGGTGAAGGCGGCATGGCTCATGGCTATCAGTACTGGGGCGCAGATCATCATCTGCCCGAGGATCATCCCCTTCTGGGTAAAGAGCCAGCGAAGATCACCCAGAGCACCGTTACGGGTCAGCAGTAAATAGGCCAACAGGCCTACCACCACAGTGGGAATGGATTGCAGGGTTTGCACCAGATTGGTCACCAGCCAGCGGCCGGGGAATTGCACAAACGCCAGGGCGAACCCCAGTATCATGGACGGCAGCAAGGTGATCAGCAGCGCTGCGAAAGATACCGAGAAAGAGACGGAGATAATAGACCAGACTTCGGGGTCTCTGGAAAACAGCAGGCCTAGGGCCTGCTGTATAAGGGCTAACCAGCCTTCACTCATTTGCCGTAAGTTGCCTTGAACAGTTGTTCGCCTTGAACTTTATAGCTGTTGATCATGCTTTGTGCTTCTTTGCTAATCAACCAATCACTGAAGGCACGTGCACCTTTGTGATTCAGATCAGGGTATTTGGCAGGGTTGATCAGGATAACCTGGTAAGGGTTGGCCAGAGTGGCACCGCCGTCGAAGTCGATGCCCAGGTCCAGTTTGGCTTTGTAAGCCACGAAAGTACCACGGTCAGACAGAGTGTAACCTTGCAGTTCGTTGGCCATCAGCAGGGTTTTGCCCATACCTTGACCTACAGAGGTGTAACCTTTGAAGTCTGGAGTCACGTTGGCGGCTTTCCAGATGATCAGCTCTTTCTTGTGAGTACCTGAGTCATCACCACGGGATACGAAAGGGATGCCTGACTTGGCGATTTTGGCGAAGGCTTCTTCGGCATTTTTGCTGTCACGGGCCTTGGCTGGGTCGTTCTTGGGGCCAAGGATAACAAAGTCGTTTTCCATGATGCCGCGAGGCTCAACACCGAAACCGTCGGCGACGAACTTGGCTTCTGCGCCGGGAGCGTGAGTCATCACCAGATCCACATCACCCTGGGAACCCAGTTTCAGAGCCTTACCTGTACCTGTGGCAATCACTTGTACCTTATAGCCTGATTCAGATTCAAATTTTGGCAGCAGGTAACCCAGCAGACCTGAGTTTTCAGTACTGGTGGTAGTGGCCAGCTTGATGGTTTCCTGAGCGGAAGCCGGGGCAGAGATCATCAGGCCTGCCGCAATGGCAAGACCCAGCAGTTGTTTCAAGTTCAACATTATTGCTCCTTGGCGTGATTTTAATAAGTGGGCCTAACCCATAAGCCTGCGGGCCACGGCCTTGTACTCGCACCCATTAAAGCAATTTGGGTGCCAAAAACGAATGTTTGCTATAAACCGATATTGAGGGATCCAATATGTGAACTGGATCCCAAGCTTGGTAAATAAGTATCAGACAAATTGTCCCAACCGGCTTTTTCTCTGGTTCATAGTGACCAATTTTTACCGTATCAATGATAGAATCTATTTCAATTGAGTCAAAATGTCCTGAAGCCGACAATATGAGCCAGATAGAAAAGCCACTTAAGTCTAAGCCAATGCCTTCTGCCGTGTCCGTGTTGATCGTCGACGACGAGCCCGGTATGCGCAGTTTCCTCAACAAAGCGCTGGCAAAGAAATTTGCCCTGGTAGAAACCGCTGCCAGCATAGAAGAAGCCGAACAACTGCGCAGCCGTTGTCACTTCGATCTGCTGATTGTGGATATACGTCTGCCCGGCCGCTCAGGTATTGAGTGGCGTGAGGCGCTGGATGATCAGGAGCGGCGCTCCGACATCATCTTTATGACTGGCTATGCCGATATGGAAGTGGCGATTCAGGCACTTAGGGCCGGTGCTTCCGACTTCATCATGAAGCCTTTCCATCTGGAGCAGATGATGAAGGCGGTCGATCGCTGCATCGAGCGACGCTTGCTGAAGCGGGAAAACCTGATGCTGCGCCGGGAAGTGTCCAGCGGCTACTCCTCCACCATCATAGGCAACAGTGATGCCATGATGGAGGTCAAGCGGGTGATAGAGCGGGTGGCACCAACCAATGCCGTAGTGCTTATCGAAGGTGAGTCCGGCACGGGCAAGGAGCTGGTGGCCAGGCAACTTCACCTGCTCAGTGGTCGTCAGGGGCCCTTTGTACCTGTTAACTGTGGTGCCATCGCTCCCGAGCTGCTGGAGAGTGAACTCTTTGGTCATACCGCTGGCTCTTTTACCGGTGCCAAGGGCAATCGCGAAGGTCTATTCAGCTTTGCCTCCGGAGGCACCATTTTCCTCGATGAGATCGGGGAAATGCCGCTGAAAATGCAGACGGCCTTGCTGCGGGTGTTGGAGCAAAAGGCGATTCGTCCGGTTGGCAGTGAAAAAGAAGTTAATATTGATGTCCGGGTGATAGCGGCAACCAACCGTAAGCTGGCCGATGAAGTGGAAGCCGGGCATTTCCGCCGCGACCTCTTCTACCGTCTCAATGTGCTCGACATAGTGATCCCGCCATTACGGGAAAGACCGGATGATGTGGTGGAATTGACCCATCACTTTACCCGCCAGTTGGCTGCAGAGCTCGGGGTGAAAGAGGTGGTCTGGAGCCATGAGGACCTGCTCAAACTGCAGCAACATCAGTGGCCTGGGAATATCCGCGAATTGCGTAACATGATAGAGCGCTGCATTCTGCTGGGTAAACCACCGGCGGAATACTGGAAAGAACAGCCCAAGGCCGAGCTGAATGCCCAGCCTGGCTATCCCCACGACTGGGCGCTCAAGGATGTGGAAAAAGACCATGTCACGGCCGTGGTTGACTCCCACGGCGGCAATAAGTCGGCGGCAGCCCGGGTGCTGGGAGTGTCTCGTAAAACACTGGATCGTAAATATAAAGAGTGGTTTGACTGCGAGTCGGAGGTCTGAGCTTGTCACTGTTCAAACGGCTCTTTGGCCTGAGCTGGCAGCAGCTGCAGGCAAAGGTGCGTTATCGCATTCTGATCCTGACTCTGTTGCCTATCTTGCTGACGTTGGTGAGCTTGGTGTTTATCACCATATACTGGAACATCAGCTACACAGGCAAACAGCTGTTTATGAAGGTCAAGGCCGACCTGACAGTGGCCAACAACACGCTGGCTGCGGTGCAGGAGCGTCAGGAAAAGCAGCTCGAACATGTGATGCAGTCCTTCGATTTCCAGACCCATTTTCGTTCGATACTCGAAGGTGAACAGCAGAAGCAGAAAGATCTCAATGCTTTTCTGGATCAACAGCGCAAGGCGTTGGATCTCGATTTTCTGCGTTTGGTCAGAATTGCCGATGCTGCGGCCGATCCTGACTTGCGGCAGATGCTGCCCTTGGTTCAGGGGCAAAGCGCCTATTCAGGGCTGATGGTGCTCTCCTCCTCGCGGTTGGCACGAATCGATCCCGAGTTGGCCGAGCGTGCCAAGATCCCGGTGAAAATGACCTTAAGGGCACAAAATCCCGACAGAGAAGTGGAAGAGCGGGGCATGCTCAGCCGCAGCCTGCTGCCGGTAGCCGATGAAAACGGCAAGGTCGGCTGGTATCTGGATGGCGGGATCCTGTTTAATCGCAATACTCGCATCGTCGACCATATTCGCGATCTGGTCTATGACAAGGGCACACTGCCTGAGCGTTCCATAGGCACTGTGACCATCTTCCTCGACAATATCCGCATCAGCACCAATGTGCCTCTGCATTTCTTCCCCAAAGAGGATGAAAATCGTGGCCGGGCATTGGGCACTCTGGTGTCCGAGGAGGTACGTCAGCAGGTGTTGGTCAAGGGCCAACTCTGGGTCGATAGAGCCTTTGTTTACAACGACTGGTTTATCTCGGCCTATGCGCCGCTGACTGATATTCGAGGCCAGCGGATAGGCATGATCTATTCCGGGTTTTCCGAGTCGCCTTTTATCCACAACTATCTGCTTAATATCATAGAGTTGGGCACCATTTTGATGTTGGTGTTGCTGGTTTCCGGACTCTTGGTTTATCGCGGCGCTTACAGTTTGTTGCAACCGATTGAACGTATTCACCAAGTGGTTAAGGCGGTGCAGTCCGGGCGTAATCTGCGTATCGGCGAGCTGGGACTGGACAGAGACAATGAGCTGGCCAACCTGGCCGAGCAGTTCGACCGCATGCTCGATTTATTGCAGCGCCGCAATGCGCAAATTCAAGCGGCGGCCGAGCAACTGGAGATGAAGGTCGAGGAACGCACCCGTAGCCTGCAGGAAAAAACCGAAGAGCTGCAGCGCAACGTGCAATTACTGAACGAAACCCGTCAGCAGTTGGTGACCAATGAAAAGCTGACAGCCCTTGGGGAGTTGACCGCTGGGATTGCCCACGAGATCAACAACCCTACCGCCGTAATCCTTGGCAATATGGAACTGCTGCGGGTGGAGCTTGGGGATAACGCCGAGCTGGTCGAAGAGGAGATAGATCTGATCATCCAGCAGGTGGGGCGTATCAGCACTATTATCCGCAGCTTGCTGCAGTACAGCCGTCCCGGCGAGTTCAATGCGCCGCTGGAGATGCATCAAATCACACCTATTATCGAAGAGATGCAGCTGTTGGTACGTCACTCATTGGGTAAGCAGGAAGTGGTGTTGTTGCCTGAGCTGAACGCCAGTTATCCGGTGCAGGTGAATCGTCCGCAACTGCTGCAGGTGCTGATCAATCTGGTGGTCAACGCCGCTCATGCTATGGATGGCAAGGGGCGGATCTGGATCCGCACCTATGACTGGGTGGAACAGGACGAACCTGTGGGGATCAAGATAGAGATTGAAGATGAAGGTTCTGGGATCCCGCAAGAGCAGTTGAGCCGGATATTCGATCCCTTCTATACCACCCGTAAGGATGGTACCGGGCTGGGCTTGTCGCTGAGCTACGGTATTATCAAACGCATAGGCGGCACCATAGAGGTCAGTTCGACTGTAGGTAAGGGGACGCTGTTTACTGTCAGTATTTACCATATGGCCAAAGAGGATCAGTCAGGCCCCTATGATGGTTTGCTGTTCGGGTAGGTTCTTGGCTTGGCGTGAAAAAACAAAAAAAGAGCCGGGTAATTAACCCGGCCACAAAGAGTGTGTGAGCAATGTCGTGCTTTGCAAACTCAGGAACACCATAACTCTCAGCGGGTACTGCGGGCCTAAAGCTAAGGATGAGTTTTGGAACGCAAGTTAACGATAATCGTTCTCATTTATGTTTGCAACTATTTTTTGACCTTTGGCGATAAAATTTTCCAGTGCTATTCCTCCTTTCTTGGATGTCCGACCCGAAAATCTACCTAACTTATTAATTTTAAATTAGTTTAAATCTAAGGTGCAGGCCGGTAGTCATTGGTAGTTTTGGGGCTTAATCCAGATGGCTGCACCTTCCTTAGTGCCTGACTCCCTCTACATTGGTTTGTTAGAGAGGGGCATCAAAATTTAAAAACAGCGGCGAGGGATGAAAATAGTTGGCGGAGAGGAGGAGCGTAAAGCTCTGACAATAAGAATCAGCCAAAAAAAGGGCCGGGTAATTAACCCGGCCTAAAAGAGTGTGTGAGCAATGTCGTGCTTTGCAAACTCAGGAACACCATAACTTCAAGCAAATCTCAGTCGACTAGCGGTTAACTGACTCTCAGTTAAGGATGAGTTTTGGAACGCAGAACAAATGATAATGGTTCTCATTTTCGATTGCAACTGTTTTTTGTCTATATTCAAGACAAATTTATCTCAGGCCTCAGATACGATTGTCCCCTGTGCTACAAGCCAAGATACGGCTGATGGCGGCCATGCTCCTGCCGCAGCTCTGTTGCCAATGATTGAATACAGCTTGTACCTGGGCCAAGCCGCTCTTTGAGCTGAAGCCTGCGTCCACCAGTTTGTGACTCTTGAGATAGTTTTGAACATCAGCGGTCAACAGGAAGCTGTCTTTACCTATGCCACGCAGAAAATAGGGGCCGGTATTGCCACCCAAGCGTGCACCACGGCGTTTGAGTTCCTGCCACAGTGAGGTGATCTCCTCCACCGGCCAGAGGGCGATATATCGGGCCAGGCTGCCGTGTTCTCTGGCAATATCCTGCACCATGAGCGCGTTATCATAAATGGCCTGGGTCTTTTTCTGGTGGCGAATGAGGCGACTGTCCTCACCTCTGGCCTGCAACTGCTCAGGGGAGAGCATCAACACTTTCATGGGTTCAAAGCCAAAGAAGGCCTCTTCATAGACCGGCCATTTGTGTTCCACTACCTTCCAGACAAAGCCGCTCTGAAATACCTGTTTGCTGAGTGCTGAAAGCAACTCGGCATCTGTATATTCCAGCAATTCTTCCGTGGAACAGACTCTGGGTAACAGGCTCTCCAGTCGCTCGGCGCCGCCTTTGCGCTCGCAGGCTCTGGCATAGATGGTGGCAAAATCTTCCGGCTTGCTCATGTGCTTTCCCTTTTGATTCAATTACTGCTGCACCAGTGTAATACCAATCGGGATAAAGATGGGAGTGATCAATGATGATTAACCATCACAGCCCCTCCCAGGCAAAGGGAGGGACTGTGGCACGCGATATCGGGTATCAGGATCGAGTGAGGCTCTGTTCAAACAGGGCCTTAAGTGAATGCCCTGGGCGCCCCAGCAGACGTTCCAGATCTGCGCTTTGCTGCTGATATTCACCATCGGCTATCGCCTTGGAGTTGTTGGCAAACGCCTTGGCCATAAAACCGGGGAGGCCGATCCCGAGGAAAATCTGCTCCAGCTCTGCGACTGAAATGTTTTGCAGCCGAATGTTTTTGCCACTCACCTGCGACAGGTATTGTGCCACCTGGGCCTGGTTCAACAGTTCCGGGCCTGTCAGGGTATAGGTTTGCCCAAGATGGCTGCTTACAGGCGATTCCGATGAGAGAATGCCGGCGATGGCCTCTGCCAGATCGGCCTTCCACACAGGGGCAAACAAACCATTTTCACCGGCATTGAGCATGGTTTCTGTTGCCAGAGTGTGCTCCAACCCAGCCAACTGCAATTCGGCATAGGGACCGTTACGCACCAAGGTGTAAGGCACACCTGAGTGAACTATTGCTGCTTCTGTCGCTGCATGGGTGCGGGCAAAGTCGAATGCCGAGTCCAGGGTCGCCAATTGGAAACTGGTATAAACCAATTGTTCGACAGCGGCGGCCTTGGCGGCGCTGAGCACATTCATGTGCTGCTGCAGTCTCTGATCATTGGGTGCGTCACCCGAGATCAATAACAGGCGTTTGACGCCCTGCATGGCTTTCGAGAGTGAAGCCGGGTCACTGTAATCGGCAAAGGCCTTCTCTACATCAGCAAACTCGTTCAATTGTTCGGGGTGGCGACTTGCCAATCTCAACTGTTTGGCAGGAACTTTTGCCAATAAGGCTTGGCTGACCAGACGGCCCAATTGGCCGGATGCACCTAAGATAAGGATCATGTTTTTTACTCCAGTAGGTTTATGGCATCAGTGTATCCCCGTGGCAAAAATTGATAATGAGTGCTTTACTTATCACTTTGGTTATTGAAATTAAACAAAGGTGAGAGATGGATGCGGCACAACTCTATCGTATGTTGGTATTCGCCACTGTAGTGGAACAGGGATCGTTAACGGCGGCCGCAGAAGTGCTGGGGATCAGCCGCTCCATGGTGAGTCAACATTTGAAGAAACTGGAACAGCGTCTTGGCAGCCGTTTATTGCACAGAACCACGCGCAAGATAGGCTTGAGTGAAGATGGTCAGCAGTTCTATCACTATTGTGCCGAGTTGTTGCAGCTGGCCAAGCAAGCCGAGGCCGTGACTCGCCCCAGTGATGAACAGCTACATGGCAGCTTGCGGATCACGGCACCTGTGGGGGTCGGTGAACTGTCACTGCTGCCCTTGATGGGCGAGTTTCACCAGCGCTTCCCCCATATCCGGCTGACACTGTTGCTTGAGGACAATAAGCTCAATCTGCTGGAGCATAAGATAGATATCGCCATTCAGGCCGGCTGGCCGGAAGATTCTGAATTCAAGGCGATAAAATTGGGCGACTTCGAAGAGTATCTGGTGGCTTCGCCCGAGTATCTCAGTCGCCACGGCAAGCCGCTGCATCCGGATAACCTGCATCATCACCAATGGCTGATGCATGCATCGAGTCATTTGCCTCGCAGCTGTACTTTGCACAATAGTCAGGGCGAACAGTTTCGTATTAGGGTTACCCCCTTTATCAGCTGCAACAGTACCAATGCCATCGCGGCTCTGGCTGCTCAGGGGCTTGGCATAGCCACCTTGCCGGATCATCTGTTGCAAAGGCAATTGGACTCGGGAGCGCTGGAACGTCTGTTACCGGATTATCATCTGCGTGAGGGCGGTATCTATGCCATTCACCCTTACCGTGAGGGGATGCCACCCAGGGTCAGGGTCATGTTGGACTTTCTCAAGCAGAAGTTGGGTCAAACAGAGGGTGGATAATTCCTTGCAGCACTCATGGTAACTGTTCACGCCTTCCCTAAGCGGTAGCCAGCAACTAAAGTTAAAGTTGGTAACCATGGGGATCCCTGTCTATGGAGCTTTACTACCATCCATTGTCGCGTTATTCGCAAAAGGTGCTGCTGGCACTTTATGAAAAGCAGGCAAACTTCTTTCCCCGGGTAACGGATCTGCAGGATCCATTGGAGCGCCAACACTATCTGCATTTCTATCCATCCGGTAAGCTGCCACTCTTGGTGTGTCAGGACGGCAGCCTGTTGTCTGAATCCAGCATTATTATAGAGTATCTGGACAATAAAATGGACGCCGGCACCCGGCTGTTGCCCAAGGAGCCCGAGCTCAATCTGCAAGTGCGTCTCTATGACAGAATTGCCGATAACGACCTCAACAACAGTCTCTATCAGCTGGAGCAGCAATATAGCTTACCGGAAGAGCAGCAACTTCCTCTGGTGCAGCGTCAAATTGAAAACCGTCTCAGACTTTGCCTGCGGGCGTTGGACTTACGCCTGGTTGAGCATCATTGGCTTTGCGGAGATGGGTTCACTTTGGCCGATTGTGCCTTAATCCCTTGTCTTGGTTACCTGCAGCGCAGTTTTAACTTACTGGACTACCAGCATTTGGGGCGCTACTGGCTGCAGGCGCAATTGCGGGGTTCCTGGATGTTGGTGCAGGATGAAGTGACTCTGGCTCAGGAGGAGGCCAGCAGCGGGCTCAGGCCCATCCCCTGAGCAAGAATTCAGCTGTTGCGGGCCTTTTTGAGATCCAGGAACGACTTCCACTTGATGATTTCTGCCGGTAACTCGGGCGTGGTCTCATCGAACCCGGCTTCCGTCAACAGGTTTTCCGTGGGTACCGGCTTGCGTTTGCAGACGAACAAACCTCTGACATGCACTATGGCATGCAGGCCTCTGTCCGACAGGAAACGCTGCTCTATGTAGAAATACTTTTCATCCCAGCCAACCACGCGAGAGGCAATTTCAAACTGCTGTAATGGCCTGATATCCCTTACATAGGTGAACTCGGCAGCATTGACTATCGGCATCCATTTCAGTTTTAGAAAGCGCTTCAGCAAGCCCATTTCGGCCATCATATAAGTGCGGGCCAGATCCATAAATGCCGGGTAGCGGGAGTTGGTCAGGTGTAGGTTGATGTCACAGTCACTCGGTAAAGCCCGATAACGGATGCGGCTGGTGCCGAGAAAACCGATATCGTTTGCCCGGCGTACTCGCCAGAGCAGCAGCCAAAACAGGCGAAAGTAGAGGTTCATCAAAGGGTCCAAGAGTTGAGAGGAATTAAAGGCTATCAAAGGTCATACCAGACGGCAAGCGAGAACTGGCTCACAAAAAAGGCGCCCGCAGGCGCCTAATCAATTGCTTCTGCCTCAGGCTTGGATCCCTGAGTGACGCAGCAGTGCGTCTATGCTGGGCTCGCGGCCACGGAAGCGGGTAAATAGCACCATAGGCTCTTCACTGCCGCCCATCTCAAGTATGTTGTGCAGGAAGTCGCGTCCTGTGCTCTCGTTGAAAATACCTTCCTCCTCGAAGCGTGAGAAGGCATCGGCAGACAACACCTCGGCCCACTTGTAGCTGTAGTAGCCGGCGGCATAACCTCCGGCAAAGATATGGGCGAAACCGTTCTGGAAGCGGTTGAATTCAGGCGGTGTGACCACTGCCACCTGGCGTCGAACCTCACCCAACATCTGTTGAATATGGGCGCCCTTGGCCGGATCAAACTCCTGATGCAGGCGGAAGTCGAACAGAGAAAACTCCAGTTGCCGCAGCATCATCATGCCGGACTGGAAGTTCTTGGCGGCCAGCATCTTGTTCAGCATCGCCTTGGGCAGCGGCTCCCCGGTCTGATAATGGCCGGAGATCTCCGCCAGCGCCTCTTCGGCCCAACACCAGTTCTCCATAAACTGGCTTGGCAGCTCCACGGCATCCCAAGGTACGCCGTTGATACCGGAAACCCCGCCGACATCGATGCGGGTCAGCATATGGTGAATACCATGACCAAATTCGTGGAACAGGGTAGTGACTTCGTCATGGGTAAACAGCGCCGGCTTGTCACCCACAGGGCGATTGAAGTTACAGGTGAGGTAGGCTACCGGCTTTTGCAGGCCTGTGGCCGTCATCCGCCGGGTTCGGCAATCATTCATCCAGGCGCCGCCCCGCTTGCCTTCTCGGGCATAGAGGTCCAGATAGAAGCTGCCTCTGTGTTCGCCCTCGGCATCCAGGATGTGGAAAAAGCGCACATCTTTATGCCACTTGTCGAAATCCTGCTGCTCTTTGACCTCCATACCGAACAAGCGCTTGATGGTGTAGAACAGGCCGCTGAGCACCTTGTCTTCGGGGAAGAAGGGACGTAGCTCTTCCTGAGATATCTCATACTTGTGCTGCTTGAGTTTTTCGCCGTAGTAACTCAGATCCCAGGCCGCCAACTCGGTTACACCATAATGCTCCTTGGCAAACTCCTTGAGTTCGGCCAACTCGGCCTTGGCTTGAGACTTGGAGCGCAGTGCCAGCTCATTGAGGAAGGCGATAACCTGCTCGGGCGATTGCGCCATCTTGGTGGCCAGGGACTTATCGGCATAGGTATCAAAGCCCAGTAATTGTGCCAACTCATGGCGCAGGCTCAGGATCTCGTCCATCAGCGGGCCGTTGTCGAACTCACCGGCATTGGGGCCTTGATCCGAAGCGCGGGTAACAAAGGCGCGGTAGCACTCTTCACGCAGACTGCGGTTGTCGCTGTAGGTCATGACCGGTAGATAGGATGGAAAATCCAGGGTGAATAGCCAACCTTGCTGTTCTTTGGCCTCGGCCATCGCCTTGGCGGCAGCAATGGCAGACTCTGGCAGACCGGCCAATTCGGCTTCATCGGTAACCAGCTTGCTCCAGGCATGTGTGGCATCTAGCAGTTGATTGGAATAGGTGCTGCTGAGTTCGGACAGGCGCTTTACAATCTCTCCATAGCGGGCTTTTTGTTCATCGTTCAGACCTATTCCCGACAGTTCGAAGTCTCTCAGGCTATGTCCTATCACAGTCTGTTGTGCCTGGCTGAGCTGGGCAAATTCCGCCGATGCCTTGAGCTCTTTATAGGCCTGATACAGGCCCTGATGTTGGCCGACAAAGGTGCTGTACTCAGACAACAATGGCAGGCAGGCATCGTGCGCGGCGCGCCACTCTTCATTGCTGAGTACAGAATTCATATGGGAAATCGGCGACCAGATCTGGCTCAGCTCATCGTCCACCTGTTCCAGGGGGGCCACCAGGTTCTCCCAAGTGTAGGGGCCTCCTGCGGCCAGCACGGCTTCTATCTTATCGCGGCATTTGGCTATGGCCTGTTCGACCGCCGGTTGAATGTGCTCGGCCTTGATACTGGAAAAGGGCGGCAGCTCCTGTGCTGTCAGCAGCGGATTGGTCATTGTCTGTCCTCTCTTTGGGCGTGGGCCATAGGGCCTGCATTGGATGCCTGGTCTTGCCGCCATGGCGGCGAATATTCAGGGGCGTGGCTAATAGATAAGGGTTCCGCTTTGATTTATCAAGGTGATAAAAGCGATTGGTGCCATAGCAGTGGCACAGATGTGAAACATAGCCGCCAAACTCGGCAGTGAAATACCCGTAAGTTACGAGTCACTGCTGCCGAGGAAGAGAGCCTACCGTCAATGCACAAAAAAATCATAAATGATAACTGGATCTAAAACACGATTCGTTATCATTTACATAATAGGGTGGTGGAATAAAATAAACTTTACTTTGTAAGTTTGGTACGTTTTATGCGCTATCCGCTCTTGTTGCTGACACTCCTGTGCTGCAATCCATTATTGGCCGATGAGGCCACTGAAACCCAACTCATGCTGGGGTGGGACAGCCGCTATGTTTCCGAGGGGCGTGACAACTTGTCTGCGGGCGGGATTGCCTGGAGTGGCATTCACCATAGCCGTGATGGCCTGGGGGCCTTCGTGTTGTTTGGCCGAGCCGACAGTGTGAACTACGCCGAGCTCAATGCCGGGGTGGAATACTGTTTCAACCCACTCGAATCAGTGGAAGCCGGTGTCGGCATGCAGCGACTGGAGTTTTACGGTGATGAGCGCGCCCATGACAATGAGGTGTACGCCTATCTCGCCTATCAGGGGCTGAGCTGGCTGACACCATCGATTAACTATACCTATGCTACTGAAGCCTCTGGTTATTTTGTTGAGTTGAGTCTGCACAGCCATTGGCAAGTGAACGAGCAACTGACTCTTACCCCCTATGTGACCCAGGGATTCGACTTTGGTTATGCCAGCCAGACTCATGATGGCCCCAATCATCTGCAGCTTGGTGTAGAGGCATGCTACTCATTAACCTCTTCTTTGGTGGCCTCCTTGCATTTGAGTCACAGCATAGCGGAGGATGATATCAAGCAGCAGGCGCAAGAGGAGGATTGGCATGGCGACCTGGATCAGTCTTATGCCGGCTTGCATCTGGAGTGGCAGTTTTAAACTGGCTAACATTCACCGCAGCTTCTAGACTCTGATGTGAAGACAAACAGCGTCGAAGGACCGATGCGGGAGTACAGGGAATGTTAATCTACAGAATCGGCGGGCTTTGCTGCCTGCTCCTTTGGTTGGGAGTCGCCCCATTGGCTGAATCCCAGGTCGAATCAAGCTCAGACCTGAATCCAGACCTGAAGCTAGTGTCGAGTTCAGAGCCCTTAATAGATAAGCAACTCAGCAACTCGGACAAAGAGCCTGGTTCGCTCCCTCTGGGGTTAGTGCTCGACAGCGAGGGCAATCCTATTGCCATTCCACAGCAGTTTGAAGCCGCACTTGAATATGAGTCTGCGCCCTTGCCCAAGACTTCGCGCGACAGTAAACCAACGAAATCCCGAAAAAAGAAGGCATCCAAGCCTCGCCGCCAAGTAGCCGATGATCCCAGTTGTCGCTGGTTGGATAAGCGAATGACAGAGCTGGAGCGGCGCCTCAGGCAAAAAGATTCCCACACTGCCAGATTTTTGCAGGCTGAACTCGGCGAGCATCAACAGCAGTTTCGTTGCCTCAAGTGCTCGGGTTCAGGGCCTGAGACCCAGGATTATTCGCGCTGCACCTTGTATCACTGAAATTTTTACCGGCAGACTCTGGTCTGGTCACTTGATCTGAATCCCCCTACAATGGCTCACAAGTATCCCGCCAGACGGGAGGTCGCCCTGTTGGGCGAAAGAATCTGTATCAATCGACGGAGATAAACATGGCACAACATTTTGACTATATCTGCCTGGGTGCGGGCAGCGGTGGTATTGCGTCAGCCAACAGGGCCGCCATGCGTGGCGCCAAGGTGTTGCTGATTGAAGCCAAACACCTGGGTGGTACCTGCGTCAACGTCGGCTGTGTGCCCAAGAAGGTCATGTGGTATGGCGCCCAAGTGGCCGAAGCCATGCATCTCTATGCCAAAGATTATGGTTTTGATGTCAGCGTCAACCAGTTTGACTGGAACACTTTGGTGGCCAGTCGTGAAGCCTATATCGAACGGATCCATGGCTCCTATGAACGCGGTCTGGCCAACAACAAGGTCACTGTGGTTAACGGCTATGGCCGCTTTGTTGATAACCACACCATTGAGGTCGACGGTGAACACTACAGTGCCGAGCATATTCTGATAGCTACCGGTGGCGCGCCCAGCATCCCCGACATTCCCGGGGCAGAACATGGCATAGACTCGGACGGTTTCTTTGCCCTGCGTGAACAGCCCAAGCGGGTAGCTGTCGTGGGTGCCGGTTATATCGCGGTGGAAATTGCCGGTGTATTGCATGCCTTGGGCAGTGAAACCCATCTGTTTGTACGCAAACATGCGCCGCTGCGTAACTTCGACCCCATGCTCTATGAAACACTGATGGAGTCCATGGCCAGCGAAGGGCCTTCGCTGCATACCCAGAGTATTCCCAAGGAAGTGCGTAAAAATGCCGATGGCAGCCTGACTCTGGTGCTGGAAAACGCTGAAGAGTACACAGTGGACTGCCTGATCTGGGCCATAGGTCGGGCACCGGCCACAGGCAATATCGGCCTTGAAAATACCGATGTGCAGTTGGATCCCAAGGGATACGTGATAACAGATGCCCAGCAAAACACCAGCGCCAAAGGGGTTTACTGTGTTGGTGACATCATGGCGGGCGGAGTGGAGCTGACACCGGTTGCTGTTAAGGCGGGTCGCTTGCTGTCAGAGCGTCTCTTTGGCGCCATGCCGGACGCCAAGATGGACTATGACTGCATCCCGACTGTGGTCTTCAGCCACCCGCCAATTGGCACCATGGGGCTGACAGAGCCCGAGGCCAAAGAGCGCTTCGGTGAGGATCAGGTTAAGGTCTACACTTCATCCTTTACCTCCATGTACACTGCGGTTACTGCGCACCGTCAGGCTTGTAAGATGAAGCTGGTTTGTGCCGGCGCCGATGAAAAAGTCGTCGGGATCCATGGTATCGGCTTTGGCATGGATGAAATCCTTCAGGGCTTTGGCGTTGCCATCAAGATGGGCGCCACCAAGGCTGACTTCGATGCCGTAGTCGCTATCCATCCAACGGGCGCAGAAGAGTTTGTTACTATGAGGGGTTAATGTAGAAAACCCACCTACACACTGACTGTAGAAAAACTGAGAGGCCAGAGCATTGTTCTCTGGCCTTTGTTTATCGACTCATCGATACACAGCCTCTTCTAACACGTTTATGCCCCATTCAGTGTTACGTATCACCTAACAAGTTCAGCATGTCACTAGCTAGTTGACCAAATTTTTGTAATGATCCAGAGTGTCTATTGGGCCAATGTCGATTCAATAACTAAGGATATTTGATGTCATTTAGTAGAGACTCTCAGAAGATCAGGAATTTAATAAAACGTTACACAAAAGCGTCTGTTGTACAGCACTTACTGACTCGGCTACATACCGTTTATCCGGGTGAGTCTAGTGCATTAGGTCGACCTTGGACTGTCTGTTTAATGCTGGAGTGGACATTAGAACTAGAGCCCAATCAAAGCGCAATTCCTGCGACTGAAAAAGATGTTTGGAAAATATTGAATAAAATTTGGGCATTACAAGGAAAGGCTACCAATTTTGCCGATGAGGATAATATTTGGCTGTCTTTAAGGGCATTTATATTAACACAACTCAGATTCCAAACTAACCAGATAGTACATAGCTATTTTTTGGTCAGATTGTTCACAATCATGTGTCATGAAAGCGCAAGTCGATCTTTTCGAGATAGCTTCAAAGCTCAGACAGAAATTGAGTTGGAAGACTTTTTTGTTTTGTCAGTTTTTTTCTTTTCTATATTTTATAGTTCCAAAAAACCAGTCATCAAATACGAAGAGTTTTTACCAAAGCTTTCGCCGGAATATCCTGTCACACTAATAAAGCAGTACCTCAGTTTAGTTGGAGCCAACTTTCAGCAATTGCAACAATTGATGAAATGTCGAAAGTTTGAAATTAGAGGGGGTGGAGATATAAGAGCAGAAGAATATTTTTCTGAACCACTATTGCTTGAGAAACCAATTCTTATTTTAGCTGAAGGTATATCAACCGTTCATCCATATGTTGCAAGTATAGGATTGAGTGAGTTTGTCCTCAGAACCCTTAAAACGGCTGACTCGGAAGGTTTTCGAGACAAGTTTACTAAAGAGTTTGAAGATTATTTAGCATATGTATTTAATGCATATGGTTTCGATATCACACGAGAAGATCAACTGAAGGTTATTTATAAAAATAACAAAATACAAGGCAAAGTTGTCGACTTCTTACATCAACGAAACGGAACTTCGGTATTTATTGATGCAAAGGGCGTTGAACCAAACCAAAAAGTACTTGTTACTGATCAGAGTCATATAATAAAGGACAAATTAAGGGATACTCATCTAAAAGGTATTAAGCAAGCAAGTGAGTGTGCAGCTAAGTTGAGTGATGTTGGTTTTGATAAACTTGCAGACTTTAACGATAGATATGCCCTCATTGTTACTCATCAAGATTTCTACCTTGGTAACGGTGTTAAGCTCGCCTCTTATTTAGGGCAAGAGTATAGACAACGAATAGATGAAGCTGTTGCTGGTAGGATACCTCTGAAAAACATCCACTTTTGCTGTGTTGCTGATCTTGAGGGAATACTTGCGCTATGCAATGAGACAGAAACCGAAATAAGTGATTTTTTGGATTTTTGTGCCGTAGAAGAAGAAGTTCCGGAAACCGCAAAATTTGAAATGCGTCAGCACATTAAAGTATATGCAGCGAAGCTGTCGTCAGATAAAAGCTCTCCTATCGGCACCGATAAACTTGTGAAAAACTATGAGTATTTAACTTCAGAACTAGCCAATAAAATGTTGAAGTCCAGCCAGTATTGGAAAGAAGGTTTGGTAAAAATTCCTGAGTTCTTACAGCAGTTTAAAATTATCAAAGAGTTAGTGTAGAAATTTTGTGAGTTAACTTACTTTGTCCAAGAGCGGACCTACGTATGTTTGCCCGTGTAGCAGCCTCAATGGCGTTGAGATAATCACATTCGATGGCCTCAAGAGCGCTCGAGGTTTATTGTCCATGCAGAGAATAGCTAACAAAAAGAAACTCTGCGAACCGGGACTTCCCCAGTTTTACCTGGGGAAATGTTCTCTACCTGTCCCCCCCATAACGTTTTTGGTGGAGGGGCCCGGGGTTGCTCAGTTATGGTGATGATCACCACGGATGAACAAAGACTACTACTTATGCCAAGAGATTCATAGATGACAACACTATTTTCATGGGCTGGTATCGATACACATGGCCCAGCATCGATTTATATTGCTAGCGATAGTCGAATTTCCTGGGGTAAAAAGGATACTTGGGACGTAGGCCGGAAGTTGTTTGCTTCAAGAAATTTCCCTGAAGTATTTGGCTATTGCGGCTCAGTTTCGTTCCCTATACAGATATTAGGTCAGTTAATTGAGCATATTGATAATGGATTTTTACTCTGTGAAAATGACGATATAGAAATAAAAATTGAAAAGATCAGACACGAGATTGAAAGGAATCTCAGTCTGATGCCAAAGGCTCATAGAGGAATTTGTCAAATTTTATATGCAACCCGCTTGGGGAATAGAATGAGGTCTAGTTTCCATGCTGCCAGAATTGAGGTTACTTCTGATGGGGTTAGAGCTGATAAAATTGAATTACCTGAAAGGTCTGGATTAATAGCACGTGCCGGTAGTGGAAAGACTTCTTTAAAGACATGGTATGAGCAATGGATTGGAAATCCTAGCCAAGATCCTCATCAATCAGGAAGAACTAGTAGAAATGTTTTTAGTGCCTTCTGTGACTCACTTGAATCCAAGCAAGATCCATATAGTGGTGGTGCCCCACAACTTGTAGGCATCTATCGTGAAGGCCCAGCAAAGAATTTTGGTATAATATATCGTGGACATCGATACCTTTATGGAAGTGAAGTAACTGCCTCGAAAGACTTTAACTCAATTGAATGGCGAAATGAGTTATTTGAAAGATGCTGCGGTGAATCTATGGATATTTTAAAAAATGCTCAACGTCAGCCAAAGTTAAGAGAAATAAAGGCCCCATAGCTAACAAGTTGCTGCTACGGAAAGTTTACTCGTTCCGCTCCTAAACTTCCGCGGAGCAAGGCGTTACCCATATAAATTTTAATCCGAAACTGACGAATTAGAGCTAATTGTCTATCACGCTTTTGTCCAGAAAGGTGTTTCATTGGATGGTCAAGACAACCAGCATGATACTTTGTTCCTCTCCCACCGCTTAAGCCAGTTTTACTTGACCACTATACTGAACAGCTTCTCCACAATAAGCCAAAAATCCGCCTTTGCCTATCGCTTTTTGGGTGGGAATTACCTCAGACGCTTTTGAGGTTAAGGGATGCGCAGGGGGCAATCTGCCTCATATCTTGTGACAGTTTTCTGCTTGGCCGCCAAGCGGTGAAATGAGATAGACTCGAAGATTAAACGCCTGAAACCCCATAAATAAGATCAAGGAAATTTGCATGTTCAAGCCCAATGCAATCGCGCTGTTTACCGCCGCGGCCCTGCTCGGCGGCCTGGCCGCTTGCCAGTCTCAAGAGACAGCTTCAACCAAGGTGCCGTCTGTGACTTCCAGTCAGGGAGAGGCCAATATAGGCATCAGTCTGGCGGCCATGGATACCAGTATTAAACCAGGAGATGACTTCTACAATTACGCCAATGGTCAATGGATGCGGGATACCAAGATACCTGCCGACCGAGCCTCAACTGGGTCTTTTCTGGTGGCCTTTGAATCGACCGAGCAGCACAAGGCCGAATTGATTGCTGAGCTGGTGGCCAAGCCCCATGCTGCCGGTAGTGATGAAGCGCGAATTGCCGATTTTTATCTGGCCTATACCAATACTGATGCCATCGAAAAAGCCGGCCTGCAGCCATTGGCGAATTACCAAAAGCAGATAGCAGCCCTGAAAACCAAACAGGCGCTATCGGCGGCCTTGGGAGCCAGTTTACGGGCCGATGTTGACCCGCTTAATGCCACCGACTATCACACTGAGAATCTGCTGGGGGTATTTGTCACCCAAGGGCTGGCGACTCCGGGAGAGGTATTGCCCTATCTGTTGCAGGGCGGGCTGGGATTGCCGGAGCGGGAATATTATCTGTCGGGCGATCCCAAGATGCAGCAACTGCGACAGGCTTATCGTCACTATGTCGAGACCTTGTTGCAAACCGCCGGCATAGACAATGCCGGTGAACGGGCCGAGCGAATATTCGCGCTGGAGCTGAAAATAGCTGCCGCCCACGTCAGCCGTGAAGACAGTGAAGACTTTGCCAAATCATCCGCAGTTTGGAGCCGGGCTGACTTTGACACCAAGGCCCCGGGTATCGACTGGCAGGCATTCTTTGAGGCCGCGCAACTTGGCCAGCAGCCACGCTTTGCCGCTTATCATGGCCCCGCCATCCGCGCACTCTCGGCCTTGGTAGCTTCCGAGCCGCTGGCGAGTTGGCAAGATTGGTTGCTGTTCCACCAGATCAATAGCCACACAGATGTCTTGCCTTCGGCGCTGGATCAGGCGCACTTTGCCTTCTATGGCACGACCTTGTCAGGCACGCCTATGCAACGTAGCCGCGATAAGCGCGCCTTGGAGGCGTTGGATAATTATCTGGGAGATGCTGTTGGCCGCGCCTATGTGAGCCGTTATTTCCCTGCGTCGGCCAAGGCCAAGGTCAGTGAGTTGGTGGATAACATAGTCGATGCCTTCCATGGCCGGGTTGAGGCGATTGATTGGCTGGCACCGGCCACCAAACAGGAAGCCCTGGCCAAGGTTGATACTCTGGTGGTGAGTGTGGGCTATCCGGATAACTGGCGTGATTACAGCCATTATCAGGTGGAGCAGAGTGCTTATGCCAATGCCGTGGCCGGTGAACAGGCCGAATACGCTCATCAATTGGCCAAAATAGGCAAGCCCCAAGATAAAGGGGAATGGTGGATGAACGCCCAGATAGTCAATGCGGTAAACCTGCCGGTGCAAAATGCGCTCAACTTCCCGGCCGGGATACTGCAACCGCCGTTTTTTGATGCCACTGCCGACGATGCCTATAACTATGGTGCCATAGGGGCGGTCATCGGCCATGAGATCAGCCACAGCTTTGATAATAATGGTGCGGCTTTCGATTCCAGCGGCGCTATGCGCAATTGGTGGACTCAGGCGGACTTTGAGCATTTCGCCGCCCAAGGAGACGCCCTGGCCAAGCAGTTTGACAAATATGCGCCTTTCCCCGACTTGCATGTCAACGGCAAACTGACTCTGGGGGAGAATATCGCTGATGTAGCCGGATTGGCTGCCGCTTACGATGCTTACCGGGCGTCACTCAAGGGCAAAGAAGCGCCTGTTATTGGCGGTTTTAGCGGTGATCAACGTTTCTTTATCGGTTATGCCCAAACTTGGGCAACCAAGATGCGAGATCAGGCCATGCGCCAACGTATTGCCACCGATGGTCATGCTCCCGGCAACTACCGGGCCCTGACTGTGCGCAATCTGGATGCCTGGTATAGCGCCTTCGATGTCAAACCCACAGATGCTCTCTATCTGGCGCCAGAGGACAGAGTCAGGATCTGGTAAGCCTACCGATAAGAAGACCGCCATTAGGCGGTCTTCTTACATCTAGGCGGATCGCTTAAGCCCAATTCTGCGCTAATCCAAACTCAGAAAAAGAACTCCAGACCAAGAAAGACACCGTCTACCTGATTTCTGTCCAACATATAACGACGGTAATCGGCTCTGATCGCCCACTGTTCGGAGAGTTGATATTGGCCACCCAGACCCCAGTAGAAGTCGACGCCAGAGTCGTCATAACGCAACTCTTGCTGTTGCCACTGGCTGCTGAAGTTGCTCTCCCAGATAAATATCCCGCCGTTGAGGCTGAAAGACCAGTCGTGATATCGCCAAAAGCGGTATTCGGCTCCGGCAGTTACCCCGGAGGCCAGTTGCGGCCCAAGGTTGGCAAGTGATTGCTGCAAGGCCTGTGGGTCGAGTGTGCTGCCGGCCAGCATGAGTGAGGTTTCGCCCAAATCAAGATAGCCAAACTGCAGCGCCCAGGCATCACTAGCCTGGTAGTTCAGCGCCACAGACCAGGCGAAATCATCTTTGTCCAACTCCGTCAGTTTGACCTCTGCCGGTAAGGCCTGGTTGATATCCGACTCCGAGAGTCGGGCATGGCTGTAACCCAAGTTGAGGTTCACAGACCAGCGTGCCTGGGCATTGAAACTGACCCCAATTGCCAGTAGTAGCAACAGCGGCAGGCTTGCCAAACGCAGGCTTAAGCGCCTGAATCCTGCCATCAACAGCATTAGTGCCAAGGCCCAGGGGGCGACCGCCCCGCCGGAAGAGCGGTTTTCCACCACAACCTCTTGATAGGCCGTGACCGTCACCACTACCTGAGCGGTTGCCGAGGCGCCGTTGCCATCACTGACACTAAAGCTGATGATGTCTGTGCCTGCAAAGCCGGTCTTAGGTTGATAGCTCAGCGTCTGTGATGTTGTGATGCTGACGCTACCGGATTGAGCCACAGCGCTTTCCAGTGTCAGGCTGTCGCCATCCGGGTCACTGGCAGTGCTCAATACATCCAACTCTATCGCCGTCCTGTCATCCGTGCTGGCGCTGCTGTCATTCACCACTGGAGCCCTGTTGTAAAAGACAACCAGTTCGGCATGGCTCATTGCCGTACCGCCCATGCCGTCGCTGACGGTATAACTCAGCTGTGCGTTGCCGATAAAGTCTTCCGGCGGCGTGTACATCAGACTGAGCTTGTCGTCACTGACACTGATCTCACCGATAGAGACACTGGCCTGCACCAGATAGAGGCTGTCGTTATCGGCATCATTATCGTTGGCCAGTACGTCCAGTAGATGTTGCTGATTCCATGGCAAACTAAAGCTGTCAGCCTGGGCTATGGGGGCTTGGTTGGCTGACAGCTTCACGGCAACGCCGCCCGGGTCGACTATGGTGCCATTAGCTTGGCCGTCACCGTCGTTGGGGCCACCATCCTGAATAAGCAGTTGCACACACCAATGACCTTCAGTAAGGCCACTCTGCCAGCTGGCATCACCCATTGGTGGACAATATCCGGGTTCTCCCGCGCTGCTAAATATCTGGTTGTTGGCATCTGTTACAAACTCCTGCCAGCCGGAAGCGACATATTTACGGTATTGAGCTTGTGCCGGTATCGCCTGAACTTGCGGGATCACTATGCTGACATTGCCGCCATACTCACTGCCCTCGAGTTCGAAGTCGAATAAACCTCCGACAATTTTCCCTTCACTGTCATCTGGCAACATTGAGCCATCTTCCAGCTCAATACCGTTATCCAGCCGCTGTAGACTTAGCAACCCCTTACGGGAGCAGATGCCGGGTTGCGCCTCGGCCAGGTAGCTATTGGCGCGGCTGAGCTGTTCGGGGATTACATTACAAGGGTGATCGCCCTGCAGATAGGCCGGAATACCATTGCCGTCCGGATCGCCATAGCCTTCGGCACTATCCGGTAAACGGTTGTTGTTGGCGTCTGTTTCCCCAAGAGCCGGTAGCTGTGCCAGCAGCAATAGCTTTAGACTCTTGCTGCTTCCCAGTTGGGGGGAACCATCGTCCATGGCGTTCAATGTCAGAGTCATAATCCCTGGAGCCAGCGTTGCGGGGTCAAAGGTGAACTCGTTTGCAGAGGTCGAGAGGTTTGTCATAGCTGGCTCGCTGGACCAACTGAGGCTGATGTTGTCTGCCGGGTTGGGGTCAGCGACTTCTGCCGTTACCGTTACCAAGCCATCCGAGCTGCTGACACTGGAGCGCATTTCACCCTGTTGACTGGCGCTCAAGCTGAGGTTGGGCGCCAGATTATTGTTACTGATGCGTATTTCAGTAGCGGCGTTGTGCCCGGGGTTTTGGCCGTCGTCCAGGGTGATTGTCAGCGATTTTTGTTGCCCGGCGGTCAAGTCGGCAAAAACATTGAACTCCAGGCTGGTGGACATTCCCTGACTCAAGAGCAGGCTTCCGCTTGCAAGGTCATGGTCTTGACCTGCAATCGCATCGCCGCTGACACTGTAGCGGATTTCCATCGGATACTCGGGGGCCGAGCCGTTGAGTAAAACCGGCACCTGCACTTGAGTGAAGTTGGCGACAGTTTTCGAGGCTCCCAGGTTAATCCTGGGGTACACGGTAACCAACTGCGACGCTGTGGCACTTACCCCCTTACCATCTGTGGTTTTCCAGTAAGCCAAATGTTGGCCGGGAGCAAAAAACGGGAAGCCGTTCAACAAGGATACCGGAATGGGGTTGTCATCGCTGTCGATGGCGCCGACCCGACCCAAGTTTACCCGGGTAAACAGACCTGTGGCGTTGGCTGTGACATCGGCCGGGATATTGATGACGGGGGCTTCTGGATTACTGCCTTCTATGCTGAAGCTCACCTTGGCACTGTCATAAAACTCCCCGTCCGTGATGCTGTAGCTGAGTCGCACCTGACCATTGAAGTTTTCCGGCACTGTCAGTTGCAGCTTATCTCCCAGTACAGTAGCAGTGCCCAGACTGGCGCTGATATCCACAATCGTCAGTGGATCGTCATCTGGGTCACTGTCGTTGGCCAGTACATCGAGTAAATAGATATTTTCCTGGCTGAAGGCCTGGGTTATCCGGTCGTGGTTGGCCTGTGGCGCTTGATTGACAGCCTTGACTTCCACACTAAAGGGCGCCAAATCTGTACTGAGCGCACCATCCGAGACTCGAATAATGATGTTGTCACTAACGCCTACATGTTCTCGCAGTGGAGTACCGCTGAGCTCGCCGCTTGCCGTGTTGAAACTGGCCCAGGCCGGTTTGTTGCTGATGCTGAACGTCAGAGGATCCTGATCCGGATCTGTGGCCGTGGGGATAAAGCTGTAATAGCTATCCTGATCTACGCTGCCGGCTGGAGTACCTGAAATACTGGGGGCCTTGTTATCCGGCTCCGGGGTTACAGTATTGGAGGGGCTTGAGGCCGGGCCTGTGCCTGCGATGTTGCTGGCGCTGACGATAAAGCTGTAGTCGGTGCCGTTGCTCAGGCCGCTAACTGTCAGCGGCGATCCGGTGCCGCTGGCGGTGAAACCACCTGGGCTTGAGGTGACTGTGTAACTGCTGATCGCCGCGCCGCCGGTACTTGCCGGGGCGCTGAAACTGACTGTGGCGCTGGCGTCAGAGGCAACGGCGCTGACGGACATCGGCGCGCCGGGCACCACAGCATTAACTGTAAAGCTCTGGGTCACTGTGGGCGCCGCATTGTAGCCGCTGTCCCCGGCTTGGTCGGCGTTAATGCTGCAACTGCCCGCACTGACAAAGCTGAGAGTGCCGGTAGTTGTGATGGTACAGACGCCAGTGCTGTTGGAGCTGAATACTGGCGCCAGCCCTGAACTGGCGGTGGCCGTAAGGGTTGGCGTGGTACCAAAACTCTGCGCCCCCGGGTTGTTGAAGCTGATGCTCTGGTTTGCCTTGGGGGTCACAGTATTGGAGGGGCTTGAAGCCGGGCCCGTGCCTGCTGTGTTGCTGGCGCTGACAGTAAAGCTGTAGTCGGTGCCATTGCTCAGGCCGCTAACTGTCAGTGGCGATCCGGCGCCGCTGGCGGTGAGGCCTCCCGGGGTTGAGGTGACGGTATAGCTGCTGATCGCCGCGCCGCCGGTACTTGCCGGGGCGCTGAAACTGACCGTGGCGCTGGCGTCAGAGGCAACGGCGTTGACGGACGTGGGCGCGCCGGGTACCACGGCATTGACCGTAAAGCTCTGGGTCACTGTGGGCGCCGCATTGTAGCTGCTGTCTCCGGCTTGGTCGGCATCAATACTGCAAATGCCAGTAGTGACAAAGGCTAATGTACCAGTGGATGTGATGGTACAGACCCCAGTGGTCGTGGAGCTGAACACAGGTGTTAGCCCTGAGCTGGCGGTGGCGGTAAGGATTGGCGTGGTGCCAAAGTCCTGCGCCCCCGGGTTGCTGAAGCTGATGCTCTGGTTTGCCTTGGGGGTCACAGTATTGGAGGGGCTTGAAGCCGGGCCCGTACCCGCTGTGTTGTTGGCACTGACAGTAAAGCTGTAGCCGGTGCCGTTGCTCAGGCCGCTAACTGTCAGTGGCGAACCGGCGCCGCTGGCGGTAAGGCCACCCGGGCTTGAGGTGACGGTATAGCCGCTGATCGCCGCGCCGCCGGTACTTGCCGGGGCACTGAAACTGACTGTGGCGCTGGCATCAGAGGCGACAGCGCTGACCGACGTCGGCGCTCCGGGCACCACGGCATTGACCGTAAAGCTCTGGGTCACGGTTGGCGCCGCATTGTAACTGCCGTCTCCGGCTTGGTTGGCATCGATACTGCAATTACCCGTGGTGACAAAGGTTAAGGTGCCGGAGGCCGTGATGGTACAGACCCCAGTGGTCGTGGAGCTGAACACAGGCGTCAGCCCTGAGCTGGCGGTGGCCGCAAGGGTTGGCGTGGTGCCAAAGTCCTGCGCCCCTGGGTTGTTGAAGCTGATGGTCTGGTTTGCCTTTGGGACTACCGAGTTGGATGGCGCGGATGGTGAGCTTGTACCCACGGCATTGATGGCCTGCACAGTAAAGGTATAACTCGTGCCGTTGGTCAGGCCTGCAACCCCTATCGGCGAGTTGGCGCCACTGGCGGTGATCCCGCCTGGAGATGAAGTCACTTGGTATGAGGTAATCGCAGAACCACCATCACTTGCCGGCGCCGAGAAGTTGACCACGGCTTGGCCATCCAAGGCCGATGCCGTGCCTATGATGGGGGCGCCGGGAACAGTCGGGACGGCAACAGTATGAACATCGCCAGAGGTGTAGGCTGCCGGCCCACTGTTGGCCTGAGCATCGCTGATGTTGGTTGCTGCTTTCAGATCCAGGCGCAGCGAACCGTTACCGCTGATATTGTTGATAGTTACAGTAACGCTGGTGCCTGAGCTGGCGGATACCGACGCAATATTGCCTGCGGCAGAGCCAGTGTTGGTCAGGTTAAAGTCGTCGGTCGAGATATTATTGGCCAATTCATTGAAACTAACTGTGTAACTGATGCTGGTTGCGGTATCTGCGGGTGAGCCATCGATAGTAATTCCGGTCACTTCCGGAGCAAGGTCATCCACCACTGTGATGCTAAAGGCTTTTTCAAATGTGGCATTGCCTGAATCTGTCGTCTGCACCCGGATGCTATAACTACCGCCAATCAAGGTGGAGGCATTGTTGGCCCTGAGGGAATCACCACTGAGATTGAAGCTGCCATTGTTGGTGTCACCACTACCGGCAATCAAGGCATAACTGAAACTGTCACCAACATCGGCATCCGTGGTTGTCAGGGTGCCCACCACAGCATTGCTGCCGCCGCTTTGGTTGACTGAGGTGCTGGAAAGCGTGATATCAGTTGGGCTTTGATTGACGCTAAAGGCCCCGGCGACAGCTAATGTAACACCGCTGCTGCTACCGTTAAGCAATGCTCCGTTGGTTTGGCTGTCATTGACAACTGTGCCGCTGGTTTCGTTGAGTTTCCAGTAGCCAATCAAGCCGGTTTCATTGCCCGCCAGCTCGAGTTGGCGGTCATTTTGAATTTCGGTTTGAGTCCGCGCCGTACTCCAAAGGCGGATGTCATCTATTTTGCCGGTAAAGTTGTTTACCGCACCATGATTTTGAAGACCGGCGACCAGGTTGTTGACGTTTGCCGCTTGATAATCCGGCACTGTGTTGTTGCCACCCATGTCGGCAACACCAATACCTGTGGCTTGGCCATCCAGATAAAAATCCCACTGGCCGTTGTTGAAGACAAAAGCAAAGTGATACCAGACATTGGTTGAAATAGTGATTGGATTACTTTGGGTCAAAGAGCTGAAGTCGCCGCTCAGGTCAACTGTCATTGTATTGTTATATATGATAAAACCACCGGCATCGAGTGAGCCGGTAATATCCATCAGATTGATGATGCCTGAGGTGCTGGAAAAATTGGCCCACATTTCCAGGGTAAAGGTGCTGTCATTGGAGAGTGCAGAGGCGGCATTGGTGAGGGTAACCGCATCACCGTCGGAGAATTCGTAAGCTGTGTTGGACAATAGCGTATTAAATCCTCTCACGTCACCGGAAAACAATGTCCTGGCAGCCATGGTCGAGGAGGTGGAGTATTCGAGTTGCCAATCACCGCCAAGACGCTTGTTGCCTGTGGCGTTGGTTGAGGCCAATACGGGCCGGGCTAAAATCGAGGCCAGATTATCGACAAAGGCTTGGCCCTTTGGATCCTGAGCCAAGTTACAGGCGTACAGATAGAGAGGGGCACCCGGTAGTAGCAGTTGATCCAACTGAGAGGCCAGTTCCCGCGGCGCCAACTTGTAGCCCGCCAACAGTATTTCGCCGCTTTGACCGTGAGTGATCAAGTGTAAACCCGAGTACTTCTTGTCTTGGGCTATCAAGGCGTTGAGTTCGGTCAGTTCGGTAATGGGTCTAGAGGTGAGGGCCGTGGTAGATGCCTGTTCCAGCAAGGTTTGATATTGGGAGATTGTGGCATCGACCAAGATGAGCTCAGCCTTTGTCCCCGGTTCTGTGACACTCTTTGCTTGTACAAATGGCAACAGCAACAATGTCACCAGGCTTAATATCCGTATTAAAGAGTTCATGGTTTTGGCAGCCCTGAATAGTCTGGTGTTAGCTTGAGCAAGTCAACGGCAGCGGGAAAGCACACTTCCAACTGCCGTTGATTGTGATGCTTTATGTTCTGGGAGGGTAAATGCCTTGTAAGGCAATGATGAAGTTCACCACGGTTAACGGCTGGCGCAAGTCGACAGTGTCACTGTTGCCCGTTGTGTTTGTGTTGCCATCCAAGCTGACCGGTGACGGTTGCATACTGGTGTCCGCCGTGGTGCTGTATGCTTCCAGAGCATTGAGACCGCTGGCAATCTTGGCCGGTACCGTATTGGGACCAGGCTCATCAGTGGTGCCGCTGCCGGTGGATGCCAGTGGGCTGACACTGGCATTGATCTGGTTTGAATGAATGGTGTGGTTATGGGCTGGCAACTGGGCTGTTGTCAGATTGGTACCCTCGACTCCAAGCATCTGCCCTTGGTTGTATAAACTGGTGCCTGGACTCTGGCCAAAGCTGACGGGTACCCGGCCACGAAGATCCGGCAGCTTAAAGGTGCTTACTCCATCACCGCCATACATAGTGCCTAATAAAGAGAATAAAGCCGTATTACTGGCAATGCTTATTGTCTGTCCGGCGCACAGTGCCCAACCTGGCGGAGCATAGTTGAAGCCCACCATACGAATTTCGCCGATAAAGTTGTCTGCCATGATATTCACTCCTTGAAAATGAAGGCTTGGCTTGAGCAAGCCATCTTGATGATGTCCATTTACCTTGAGGTGTCGCTGCGAGGCAGTGACAGGTCTCCATAAACACTGGTACACAAGTCCGGAAATAACAAGTTGATTACTGGATTTTAACTTTGGCAGAGAATTGCGGAGGGGTAAGTTGTATCTTTGCAGGTCAGCAGTCGGTACTTAGTGGCAGTGCCAGTGCATCAATTCGTGAGTCTCAGTAACATCTTGGGTAACAAAGCCTTTGTTCAAGTACAGTTTTTTCGCTTGCGGATTGTCCCTGGCGACCATCAGGGACACCGCCAGTTGTTTTAGCTGGGCCAGAGATTGAATGGCGCTCAGCAATTCGCTGCCCAGGCCTTGTCCCCGATACTCAGGTAACAAAGCCATATCCAGAATATGCAGTGCTTCAGTACCTGTGTTTAGGGTGAGTATTCCTGCCGCTTGCTCTTGCACCCGGAGTATTTGGGTAATGGCATTGGGATAGTGATTCTGGAACCAGGTTTGTTGCAGCTGAAACTGTTGTAACAACAGCACCTGAGCCATCTCCTCAGGTAAGCCCAGGTGCAGAAAATAACTGCGGCAGGAGTTGAAGACTTTTTGGATAAAAGCTGTGTCTGCGGCCGTGGCCATTGAGGCCGACAATGGGGACTGAGGTGTGAATTCAAGCTTCATAGTGTGTCCATCCTTGAGTCATGAGGTTGCTGACCAGAGGATAGCCTGGAGCAGGTGTCCGATTTTTGCAAATAGCGGCGGCTTATTGCACATTAGGGGTTCTTCAATGGCATCTGAGTTGGAAAGAGCATGCAGCTGTGGCAGATATTGGCGACATTCCTGTTGTTGGGCGCCCTGAGTGGCTGTTCCGGTCGTCCCGATCCTGCTTCCGCTCCGGCTACTGTGGCTAAGCCCCAAGACGGCACAGGGTCCGAAGCCAAGCGCTCTGAGCAAGTGTCCCTGTCACAGCAGCGGCTGCTGACGATGCAGCGAGAATGGCATGGGGTTCCCTATCGTTTGGGAGGCATGAGCAAGCGAGGTGTCGACTGTTCGGGCTTTGTCAGCCTGACTTATCAGCGATTGAGCGACATCATGCTGCCGCGCACCGTGGATGAACAGCGCAAGCTGGGGTTTGCGGTCAAGAAAAGTCAGCTCAAGGTCGGCGATCTCCTGTTCTTCAAGACTGGCTGGAGTAGCCGCCATGTGGGGATCTACATAGGTAACAATGAGTTTATGCACGCCTCTACCAGTCAGGGGGTGATGATCTCATCGCTGGATAACAGCTACTGGAAGCAAAAGTATTGGCAGGCCAGGCGTCTGCTCTAGTGTCGGGAGAAGGGAGATGGATAGCCTGTTACTCGCCAAAATAGCTACCGCCATCATAGCCGTGGTGGGCCTGTCGCTGGTGGCTGAGCGGGTCAGCCCCAGAGTGGCTGGTATTTTGTCCGGCTATCCACTGGGTACGGCTATCGCGCTGTTTTTTATCGGCATTGAATTGGGTGAGCCCTTTGCCGCCGCCAGTGCCACCGCCGCCTTGTCTGGTTTTATCGCTTCGTTGCTGCTGATTTGTGGTTATGCCCTGGGTATTCGTCTCGGCGGCGAGCGGCGACTGCCGTTAGTGGCACTGCTGGGGTCAGGGCTGGGATTGCTGGCCTTTGGCCTCAGTGGCTATCTTCTGAGTCTGTTGAATCTCAATCTCCTCAGCGGAAGCCTGGCACTGCTGCTGGCGATTGTGCTTGTGGGCTTGGTGCTTGCCAAAATACCGGACGCCACTGTGGCCAAGCCCGTTCGACTCAGCCCACTGGTATTGCTGCTTAGGGCTGCGGCGGCCGCCATGATAGTGCTGTTGGTCACGGCGGCGGCCAAACTGTTGACGCCGGCTCAGGCCGGTATTCTGGCCGCCTTCCCCATTACGCTTTATCCGTTTTTGTTGATCATTCATCTGGCCTATGGCGCGCCGCAGGCGCAAACCATTATCAAGCATTATCCCAGAGGCCTGGGGTCGCTCATGTGTTATGTGATTGCGGTGAGCTGGCTCTATCCGCTGCTCGGCATTGCCTGGGGTACTGTGCTGGCGTTTGTGGTGGCGACCCTGTATCTGTTGGCGTTGAGCGCCTGGCACCGCTTGAGAACCAAGCCTCTTGAGACTCCCGCTCCCGAGACGACAAAATGCTCCCGCTGATGGGGGCTAATTGTGGTATGTTAGGCGCCACTGCAACACAAGCATTTTTGCCAAGGGGAACAGCATGGCCAAAGCCAAAATCGGGATAGTAACCGTCAGTGACCGTGCCAGCGCCGGAGTCTATGAAGACATTTCCGGTAAGGCGATCATAGAGACTCTCAATGCTTATCTCACCAGTGAGTGGGAAAGTGTTTATGAAGTGATCCCGGACGAGAGGGAGGTGATTGAAGCCACCCTCAAGCGGATGGCCGATGAAGACGGCTGTTGTCTGGTGGTGACCACAGGGGGCACAGGGCCGGCCAAGCGCGATGTTACGCCCGAGGCGACCGAAGCCGTGTGCGACCGTATGATGCCTGGCTTTGGCGAGCTGATGCGCGCCGAGTCGCTCAAGTTTGTTCCAACGGCGATTCTGTCACGGCAAACCGCCGGGTTGAGAGACGACACCCTGATAGTCAACTTACCGGGTAAGCCCAAGTCGATTCGTGAGTGCCTGGATGCGGTATTCCCGGCCATTCCTTACTGCATAGATTTGATGGAAGGCCCCTTCCTCGAATGCGACGAGACAGTGATTAAGCCATTTCGTCCCAAGGCGAAATAAGCGCCCCCCGGTTTTTACCCGGCCGATACCCTTGAGTTTCGGGGGGCGGGTTTCGGGGTTTTGGCAATCGAAAGGCAAGCCAACACTGAATATCGGCTTGCCTTTTCTTTTGCGGCCTTGGGGTTTGGATCAGAGGCCGAACACCACCTTTTCGCTCTTGAGGGAGCGCTCCAGCCCCAGCACTAGGGTGGCGGCTATGGCCAACGTCAGCAAGCTGGATACCAACAGCTGCAGCAGCGGCAACTCCTTACCCTTGATAAAGGCCATCAACGCCTGTTGCTGCCCCGAAACCGGCAACCACTGCAAGGTGTCCGGCGCTATGTCGTAACTGGCGGTCATTGCCAGGGCCAAGGGCACGAACAGCACTATGGTCAGATAGGACTGGGCTTCCTTAAAGGTCTTGGCTAGGAAGGACACAAACAGTTGCATGCTGGCGGCCAGCAGGGCGACCGGCAAGCCTATCAACAGCATCAGGGCAATAAACTCGGCGCTGATACTGATGCTGAAGCCGAGCTCCTGCCAAGGCACCATGGGATAGGCAAACTTGGAAATCAGCAAAATCAGGATCAAGCCCAGCATGGCAAACACTGTCACCGCCAGCAGCTTGGAGATCACCAATTGCCTCGGGGTGACAGGGTGACTCAGCAACAGCGCCAATGAGTTGCGTTCACGTTCGCCGGCACTGGTATCTATCGCCAGATTCATCCCGGAAATAAAGACCGAGTAGATCATGGTGAAGATGGCGATTCCGAGGATCATTCCGCCCTTGGAGTCGGGCGTGGCCTGATCCTGCAGTTGCACCTTAATCGGCTGCATTATCCTGGGATCTATGCCGCGGGCCAGTAGGCGCAGGCTGCCCATTTCGGAGGAATAACCCTGCAGCGCCCGCTCCAGACGGCGAATCGATTTCTGCAGCTTTTCATCCGAGTTGTCGGCTATCAGGATCACCTCGGCCCTTTCGCCTTTGGCCATCTGCTCCCGATATTGCTCGCTTATCTGCAGTATCAGAGCGCCTGCCTGCTCGCCGCTGTCATGATTGATCCCCTTCTGGCCGAGATAGCGCACCAGATCCGGCGCCTGTTCGGCGTTGTCTATGCGAATTTGCAGGTCATCCGGGCTGGAGAGCTGACCAATCAGCACCACAAACAGACCGCACATGATCAACGGAGTGCCTATGGCATAGTAGAGACCGGCCATTACAGAACGCTTGTCGCGGGCGGCATCCAGCAGCTCCTTGCGAACCAGTGTCAAGAGTCGACTCATCATGCGGCTATCCCCTCATCCGTGCCTATCAGTTGTATAAAGGCATCTTCCAATGACTCCTTACCGGTTTGACGGCATAGATCGGCCGGGCTGCCAACGGCCACCACGCGTCCCTGGGTCATGACAATCACCTTGTCACAGAGGGCGGCGACCTCCTGCATCACATGGCTGGAGAACAACACACAGTGGCCCTGGCGTTTGAGATCCAACAGCAGCTCCCGCAGTACCCGGGTGCTCATCACATCCAGCCCGCGGGTGGGTTCGTCGAGAATAATATTGGTAGGTTGATGCACTATGGCCTGAGCCAGTGCCGTCTTCATCCGCTGCCCCTGGGAAAAGCCCTTGCAGTGGCGGTCGGCAATATCGTCCATCTTGAGTTTGCCGAGCACATCGGCGGTTGCCTGCTTGGCGGCCTTACTCGGCATGCCGCTGAGTTCGGCGAAGAAACGAATATATTCCCTCGGACTCAGGCGTTCATAGAGGCCGAAGGGATCCGGAAACAACCCCAGTTGCTGCTTGGCCGCCAGCGGATTGCGACCGACATCTATGCCGTCGACTTCGGCTATGCCTTCGTCCGGTTTCAGCAGGCCAAACACAGTGCGCAGGCAGGTGGTCTTGCCGGCGCCATTGGGGCCGAGCAGGCCGGTAATCATGCCATCTTCGGCGCTGAAACTCAGGCCATCCAGGGCTTGAACCTTGCCAATGCGCTTACTCAGATTGGTCACCTTGATCATTTTGTTCCTCCTGGAATGGCTTCCACTGTGCTGGCGTTGAGATAGAAACTGCGACGCACATCTTTGTTGAGACACTCGCCATCCAACTTGTCCGGCGCCGTGCCCTTGACCAGCTCGGCGATCAGCTCATTGGCGCAGGACTGGGCGGCAACACCATGGGTGGCATAGGGGGAGATCAAGTGTCTGGCGTTGCTCAACTGGGCCATGGCCAGCTCGCCCCAGGAAGGCGGCGTGGCGGGGTCCTTGGCTCCGGAAAGCAGCAAGGTGGGGATATCGCTGACTATCGGCTCGGCAAAGGTGGCCGCCGCGGCCGGGACATTCCAGATAGGGCAGCTTCTGTCCAGGCTGCTGAGCATCTCTTTGCCTATGACGCTGGCCTCTGCCTGTTGGCGCTCGGCGGCGGTCAATCTGGGCCAATCTTCACCGCAAACCACGGCGGCGTGCATGCCCATGGCGATACCTGTGCTATCGACACTGAGAGCCATCAGCCCCAGCAGAGGTTGGTATTCCTCCATTGCCGCCCGGTGGATGGCGTAGGGCAGCAGAGCTCTGACCGAGGGGCTGTAGAGCGCCATTCTAAGGCTGCCGAGCAGCTTGCTACGGGTCAGGGTCAGCATGGCGATATCACCGGTTACCGGATGAGGCACCTTCTTCATCACCGCATGTTGCCCCAGGCGCTCGGCCAGCTGGTTCAGTTCCTGACGCAGCTGTGGGTAGGTCTGAGCGCACAAAGCGTCCTGCTCACAATCGCTCAGCAGCAGATCCTGGGCCCGGCCAATGGCGGCACCTATGGCCAGCACACTCTGCTGCATAGGCACGACGCCATCCAGGGTCACTGTCTTGAGTGCCTCGGGATAGTGGCGCATATAGAGCTGAGCCATGCGGCTGCCGTAGGAAATGCCATAAAGGTGCAGTTTCTGATAACCCAGATGCCGGCGAACCGCTTCGAAGTCGTGCAATGCCTGCTCGCTGCCGTATTGGCTGATGTCGGCATCCAACTTACTCAGGCAGTTACGGGTTTCCTGTTCGACATCGAGTGCTTGGTCGTTATAGGCCAGGGTTTGTTCCAGATCCAACGCCGCACACTCAAGGGCGTTGGACTGGCCGGTACCGCGCTGATCTATCAGCAATATGTCCCGGTTTTGACGGACTTTGCTTAAGATCAGGTTGAAGGTGGCGGCATTTTCGATGGCCGACTGTCCCGGCCCGCCGGCGATGGCCAGTACGGCTTCATTGGGGGCGGTATTCTTGATGGCCGGCAAGACGGCATAGTGGATTGCCAACTGGCGGCCTTCGGGCTTTTGCGGATCCTCCGCGACTCGAATCGTGCCGCAACGCAGACGTTCAGACAGACCATCGACATAACAGCCCGTGCTTTCGGAAGCTGTCTGTGCCTGACTCAGCGGCGTCCAACAAAGCCCCAGTGCCAACAGCAGCATGCTGGTTACGGCAAGCCTGTGGTGCCGGCCAAAGTTCCTTTGCTTCATGCTTGTGTTCCTTTTTGGCATTCCTGCCGGAGTGTGTTAGTTTTATTGGTGTATCAATGTATTAATACAGTGTTTCAAGGCTAATGTTAGAACTATTGCATGTCAACCCCGGCAGCGGTGAACCCATCTACCGTCAATTGAGCGAGCAGATTATCCATCTGATTGTCGGCGGCCAGCTGCCCGAGGAAACCGTATTGCCCTCGGTGCGGCAGATGGCTGAGCATCTGGCTGTAAACCCCATGACAGTTTCCAGGGCGGTGAAACAGTTGGTGGAGCAGGGATGGCTGGAGCGGCGACGCGGCCAGGCAACCCGGGTAGCCCAGCGCCGGGCCCATCAGAATTTGTCGGCCGAGGCCATTATAATGCCGCAGCTTGAAGACTTGTTGGCAACGGCGCAGCAATTGGGGTTGTCGCAACAGGGGCTGCAACAGTTGATAGTCAAACATTGGCCCCGAACCAAGGAATAACAGGGAACAAGTATGAAGCAGCCGGCCGGGCGATTATTGCATTTCGCCAAGATTGGACTGTGAGTCTTAGCTGGGGTGGCGTTGGTCAGGCTGCTCTTTGCCAAGGGCGCTGTTTCATCTTGGCCGCAATAGATTATGGCGTACAGAAGTACTGGAACCCTGATATAACAACTGGTCTGATCTCTATGAGTGGAGCGTGATACTGTACGGAATTAGAGCAAAAGCTCTTATGTTTGCCTGAGCCTTGGGGTAGAATCGCAAAAGCGGAACAGCTGTAAGCTAAAAAGGTAAACCGAGTTATGTCTCTAGAGCAGTACAGAATCACCCATCTCTTGCGTCAGCAGCTTAAAGCGCGCGCAGAGCATATCGCCCTGGAAGGCTTCGAAATGGCTGCGCCTTGGGATAAGGTCAGCTGGAATGAATTTAACCGTATCAGTGCTGCCATTGCCGGAACTCTGATTGCCAATGGCTTTGAGGTTCAGGATCGCGCCGTGATCTTGTCCCACAACTGTCCGCAATGGACCTGTGTCGATGTCGGTGTGATCCGCGCCCGAGGTGTTGTGGTGCCAGTTTATCCTACCTCCACCCTGGAGCAAGCTGCTTATATCATCAATGATGCCGGTGCCAAGCTATTGTTTGTGGACAACAAAGCTCAGTATGAACTGGCTTGTGAGTTGGAGTCCTTGTGCCCGACACTGAATTGCGTGGTGGTGTTTGACAAGCAAGTCACCCTCAAGCAGCCCCATCATCAACACCTGGACACCCTGCTAGAGCAGACAGTGCCCGAAGAAGCGCGCACTGAGCTGGCCGCCAGGGAGCAGAGCGCCACGCTGGATGATCTGCTGACTCTTATCTATACCTCAGGCACGACCGGCGATCCCAAGGGGGTGATGCTGGATCAGCGTAACTTCGCCTCGGCCATGCGCCAGCATCAACAGAAGATCTCCTTCAGCAGTGACCAGGTGTCACTGGTTTTCCTGCCCCTGAGCCATGTTTACGAGCGGGGTTGGAGCTTCTATGTGCTCAGTCGTGGTGGCCGTAACGTTTATCTTGCCGACACTCAAAGAGTCAAGGAAGCCATAGCCGCCGTGCGTCCTCACACCCTGTGTGTGGTGCCCAGATTCCTGGAGAAGGTATACAGCGCGGTGCAGGACAAAGTTGCCCGAGCCGGAAATGGTCGCCGCAAGTTATTTGCCTGGGCATTGTCAGTGGGCGAGCGCCAGTTTGAGGTTATGCAGGGCCGGGCCAAACCCAGTGCCAGGTTGTCGTTGCAATGGCGCCTGGCCGACAAGTTGGTTTACGGCAAACTCAGAGCCGCTCTCGGTGGTCGCCTGCAGCTGATGCCCTGTGGCGGCGCGGCTTTGGATGCCAAAGTGAGTGCGTTCTTTGCGGCCATTAACCTGCCGGTACTCTGTGGTTACGGTATGACAGAAACCACGGCAACCGTTACCTGCAATACATTGGACAACAGAGTTACAGGTTCCAACGGCCGCTGTATGCCTGAGGTGGAAGTTCGTCTCGGGGCCGAGAATGAGATTTTGGTTCGCGGTGATACCGTGATGCGCGGTTACTTCAACCGTCCCAAGGATACTGCCGAGGCCTTCGAAGATGGCTGGCTCAGGACTGGTGATGCCGGCTACCTGGATGAACAGGGCAACCTGTTTATCACCGACAGGATCAAAGAGCTGATGAAGACCTCCAACGGCAAGTACATTGCGCCGCAGCGGGTTGAAGGCAAGGTGGGTTGCTGTCCCTTTATCGAACAGGTGGCGGTGATTGCCGATGCCCGTAACTATGTGACTGCGCTAATCGTTCCGGCCTTTGAAGCCCTGGAAGCCTGGGCCAAACAAAAGGGACTCAGTTATGAATCCCCGCTGGAGCTGATACGTCACAGCCATGTGGTGGAGCATTTTGAAGAAAGGCTCAAACACCTGCAACAGGAGCTGGCGGGTTTTGAACAGATCAAGAAGTTTACCCTGCTGCCGGAAGCCTTCTCTATGGAGGCGGGTTTGATTACCCCGACTCTCAAGCTCAGACGCAAGATGATCTATCACAAATATTCTCGCGAAATTAACGCCATGTATGGTGGTTAATTCTGAAAAAGGCTGCCTGGGCAGCCTTTTTTAATAGCATGATTCCTTTAGATTTAATACCGGCTGTTGTAGTATTGGCCCCCAATCTTGGCCGGGTTGCCAAGGTCATTTCTCAAGGAAGCAGTATATGGAACGACTATTCCAACCGGGCTTGCTCACAGGCTTATTTCTCCTTATTTTTTCCCCGCTTTCTTCAGCCTCTGAATTGGCTCACGGCCCTTTGACACTGCCCGGCGGTGACGGCGAGCAGTTGTCTTTCTACCGTGATGCCGAGCAGGTATTGGCCCAGGTTCAGGATGACAAGGGCAGTAAAACGCTGGATAGCTTCCCGTCAGCAACTCAGGTGGTCGCCGTTTTCTATCTGGATCTCGATGGTGATGAACAGCGCGAAGTGCTGGTGATGCTCAAGAGCGGCTCAGAACTTTCCATCAGGGGATATGGTCGGGACTACAGCAATTGGCAGTGGCTGCAACGTCTGCAGCCCAGGCTGGACAGGCTGTTCCCTTCCCTCAAACACTTCACAGTGGCCGAAGTGCGTAAACAGTTGAAGCGCTGGCCGCCGCAACAATATTTGATGACTTACGATATTGATGGCACTGATGACGCCAATATCAGGGCCTTGCTGCAAGGGACCCTGGAGAGTGAAGGTCAACTCTTGGGTTACCGGGATGAAGAGGGGCGGGCGGTGAAGCGCGCCGAGCAGGCGTACTCCTATCGGCTCAAGTATCCCGTCAGTATCAAAGAGGGACAGACAGCATTCTTCCTGACAGCCAGCTTCGAGCGGCTCAGCTTTGGTATTGGTGAAGCTGAAGGCTTTATGGTGACTGAAGTGGCTTACCAGCGCGATGATATCGAAGGTGAGGCCGGTCGCAGTGGCCCGCTGCTGGGGTTTACTCCTTCCGGTAGTACCTGGGGTGGCGTGACACTGAGCGCCCATTATCAAGGCGGTAAGCTGCATGGTAGTTGGGCCAGCTATAGCCCACGTAATGGCCGTATCAACGCCGCCGGTGACTATCAAAATGGCTTGCAGCAGGGCGAGTGGATAGAGGCTGACTTCGATGGTCGTTTTTGGCGGGGGCAGTACGTCGACGGCAAGCAACAGGGCCTGTGGAAGCTGGAATCTGACTATGACGAAACCTTGTCGCTGGGGTTTGCGAACTACAAAGATGACTTATTGCATGGTGAATACGAGGAGCTTATGGCCGATTTTGGCAGTGACGCCGAACCCACACCCACAAAAATCTGGCTCAAGGGTGCGTACCTTGACAACAAACGCCATGGCCCCTGGATTGAAGATGGCAATCGGGTGACTTATGACCACGGCTTGAAAGATGGACTCTGGGTTGAGGTGGATGGCGAATCTGAGCTGCGGACCCATTACCATCAAGGCAAGAAACAGGGACTGCGGCAGCGACTGGATAGCAGCGGCAAACTGCTGCAGGAAGAAAATTATCTTGCCGATCAGCTTGATGGCCAGAGCCGTTACTTCTACGCCAGTGGCCAGTTGAAAAAGCTGGCGCAGTTCAAGCAGGGTAAGCAAGACGGCCAGCAGCTGTATTTCCATGAAAATGGTCAACTGAGCAGTTTGTATGATTATCAGGCGTACCAAGATAAAGAAGGTCGTTGGTATGAGATCCTTCAGGGGCAGGTTCTGAGATACAGCGAGCAGGGACAGCTGCTGGAGGTGCAGCAGTATCGCGATGCTCGCGCCGAAGGCCGCTGGTATCGCTTTGATAAACAGGGGCAACTGGAGCGCCTGCAAAACTTCAGTCAAGGGCTGGGTCAGGGAATGCAGGCCAGCTTCAGCCCCCATGGGATCTCCTCTTTTCGGACCGTAGAAAAAGGGATATCCATAGGCGATGGCTATCGTTTTCACCGCAACGGCCAGTTGCAGGAGATCAACTTCTATTGCGATTATGACGGCGCGGCAACCAGCAATAACCTGTGCGGTTGGCAACACAGCTTCTATGAAGATGGTCAGGATGCTTGCTTCAGACGCCTCAGCTACGGTTATGAACAGGAATATATCTGCTATGACCGGGAGGGACGGCTGCTCAAGAGCCAGGAGCTGACGGCGGCCAACAAGATGGTTGAACGCCGTTACATCAATGGCAAGCTCCATAAGGAGGAGCCGAGGATCTCTGTATACAACCGGATGATCAATGGCGAACAGGTTTACAACTTCAACGGTGCCCGTTTCGATGGCGTGGTCATCGGCATCTATCACGATGGCCGCTATGAAACCCTGTATCGGGACGGCAAGAAAATTTGCGGCAAACAGTTTGACCCTCAAGGTAAGCTGAAGCCCGGCAAAGACAAGTGCGAGTTTTAATCAACAATAATAACAATAGGATACCCTATGGAAGCGTTAAGCCTGGATATTCAACCCAGATTCAATGAAACCGATGGCCTGGGCCATATCAATAACACTGTGCTGCCCGTGTGGTTTGAAGCCGCCAGAGAGCCTGTGTTCGAAATCTTCAACCCAGGTCTGGATCTGACCAACTGGAACCTGATAGTGGCCGGATTCACCATCGCCTTTAAGGCGCCCACCTATTACGGTAAGACAGTCAGAGTATTGACCTCGGTCAGCCGCATAGGCAACAGCTCGTTCGAAGTATTGCAGCAGAGTTGGCAGGGAGAGCTGCTGACCGCCGAAGCCAAGACCACCCTGGTGCACTACGACTACAGCTGTGAGCAGAGTCGACCTATTCCTGATGAGATCCGTCAGCGTCTGCAGCCTTTGCTGCGGGAGTGAGTCGGCGTTTTCCAAGTACAGATTAAGCCAGCGTCTTCTACGTTGGCCTATTCTGGCTACGGTATTGGTGAGGTGTCTGGTCAAAGAGACCTTTGAAGGCACAGATAAAGGCAGAATCGGACTGATAGCCCGCCTGAAATGCCACCTGTTGCACTGTTTCACCTTGTTCCAACTGCGTCAGCGAACTCAGTAAACGTAGGTGCTGGCGCCAGAGTGGATAGCTGCAACCCAGCTCCCGGGCAAACAGCCGGGAAAGAGTGCGCTCGGATGCGCCCACCCGCTCGGCCCATTGGGCCAGAGTCATTTCCAATGCCGGTCTGGCAACTTGTTCATCAAAAATCCGCAGCAGACGTTTGTCTTTTGGCAGCAGTAACCCCAAACGATAGGGCGCCGCCTGGATCACCTCATCCTTGAGAACCGCCAATAACCTCAACCTTGCGTCTGAGGCTTGCGGGCTGGGTGCTTGTGTCAGATGCAGCAGCAATTCCCTTAGAAAGGGAGATACTGCCAAGGGTTTGGCCTGAGTGGGAAAGCCCTGGCTATATGCGGGATCCAGGTAGAGACCGATGAACTGGGTATCCACCAGGACTCTGGACTCATGTTCCTGGGTTGCCGGAATAAACAGGGTGCCGTTATGGGGCAGTATAAAGCGGGTATCCCTGACCTGAGTCTGTAACAGGCCGCTTGCCGGAAACACCAACTGATGCCAGTTGTGGCTGTGCCAGCTATCGACATGCCCTCTGGGCATCCACAGCACTTTGCTGAGCACCCGGGCGTCGGGATAAGCCGCTATCAGCCCGTTGGCATCGAACCGTGCTTCTGAAGCTAGGGTATCTGTTGGGGAAATAGCTTGGCGGTTTGGCAATGTTATCTGTCTTTGTGTCGATATCTATCGGTCTGCTGTCAAGGCTAACATGACGGCCAACTGAACAACAAACGCGGGAGCGACAGGTGAAGGTACATTTTATTCAACATGAGTCTTTCGAAGGGCCGGGGGTTTTGGCGAACTGGTGTCGCGCGCGCGGCTATGAAGCCAGCTATACCCGCCTCTGGCTTGGTGAATCCTTGCCGCAGAGCCTCCAAGGCGTAGGTTTATTGGTTGTGCTCGGAGGCCCACAGTCACCGGCAACCGGCATTGCCGAGTGCCACTATTTTGATGCCCGGGCGGAACAGGCCTTGATAGCCAGAGCCATTGCCGGGCAGGTGGCTGTGTTGGGTATCTGTTTGGGAGCACAGCTGATTGGCGAGGCGCTCGGTGCTTCTTTCGAACCCAGCCCAGAGGTTGAGATAGGCTTCTTTCCCGTGACCTTAACCGCGGCCGGCAGGGTGCATCCAGGCCTGGAAAGCTTCGGCGACAGTGTCACTCTGGGGCATTGGCACCATGATATGCCTGGGCTGACGGCCGATAGCAAGGTGTTGGCATTCAGTGAGGTGTGTCCGAGGCAGATAGTGGAATATGGTGCCAGAGTGTACGGCTTTCAGTGCCATCTGGAATTTGACGCCGAGGCGATAGAGGCGCTTATCAGTCACAGTGCCGCCGAGTTTGGTCAGCCCCGTCCTTGGGTGCAGCCACCTGATGTACTGCGCCAGGCCGAGACTCAGGAGATGAATGTCTTGTTGTGGCAATTTCTGGACTGGCTGGTGCGCTGAAGCGGGCAGCATAGACAGCCTAAAAGGCGTCCCCATGCTGCCTGGCGTCTATGTGGCCAGCCCGCCAAACCCCTTGCCTTACCCAAATCGGCGGCGGTTAGGCAAGCTCTGCCATGGCGTCTCTGACCCGGCGGGAGCCATCTTTGGCCAGCGCCGAGAGCAACTCGGCCGCGTCGGGGTAGTCGCCTTCCAGGCAATCGATCAGCTCGATTTTCTCATTGACAGTCAACTGAGTAACAAGGGGCGTCAGCGTGCCGTTTCTCAGTTGAGCGACTAGCCAGTCACAGGGAGCCTCATATTCCCCCTTGTCGAGGCAAAAACGCAGCAGATTCATCGGCTCAAGCCGCAGCGGCTCCAAGGTTTGCAGTAGCCAGCTCAGCGCCGCTTCCTGCAGCTCATCGCTGTCCTGGTATCTCCTGTCAATATATCGCGTTGCTGGCCAGTCACCGCGGCGCACCTTGTCGGCCATAAAGGCCCGCAATAGCTGCTCATCGAACAGTTCAAATCCCAGTTGGTAGCCAAGCAGGAGCTGCAGCAGTCGCTGCCGGGTTGGGGTGGGTAGCAGCCACAGGCACTGTTTGAGGTCATAACGCTCGAAGGATGAGTAGATACTCAGCTCATCAAGGGCGAACAGGCGTTGCAGGCAGGCTTGCATGGCTGCCAGCGGCAGTTCACCACTCAGGTATGCTTGCAGTCGAGCATTGACCAAGGCGACCCTGGCATCGACCGAGTACAGGGCCTTGAATGCAGCTAAGATCTCCTCGGCGCTGACACTCTCGTCAAACAGCAGCACCTCGCCCGGAACACCTTGGGGCAAGCCCTCCGGCGGTATCGCTTGGGTCAGCAATAATGCCTGCAACTCTTCACCCTGACGCCGAAGCAGGCTGACATTGAGCCAGTCATATCTGTCATCTTGGGCCTGCTCGCAAACCACAAGTTGCGGCGCGGCAAGCACAGGCTGCTTTATGCCCCGCTCCAGCAACTGACAGCGACCATCAAAGTCTTGAGCCAGTACCCGCTGCCAACTCTTGAGGTTGTCGCGAATAAAATACTCGAGGCAGAGTGACAACTCCCGCTGCAGCTCAGGGTGTTGGATAAAGCCTTGCCCGGGGAATTGCAGCTCCAGCAGTTCGAAGGCATTGAGCTTCTCTCTATCCGGCAGTTGTCTCAGTGCCTGCAGCAGTGAATCTGCCTGGCTCGATGAGGCCTGGGCCAATGGGCTCAGCTGCGCTGCCGCGCGCAGGGTGTTGGCGCCATCGCCGCTGCTCAGCGACAGTTGGAAGTTAAACACCGTCAGCAGGGCTTCACTGACGCCGAGTGATTGCATGCTACCGACAAAGCCCTGACGCTCGGTATCAGAGTCAAACTCAGGGTCGAAATTATCGTCACTGTAAGGCATGGCGGCATAATGCAAGAGCTTGAGTGGCGCCAGTTCCAGCAGCCATTGCCACAGGCGCCGGGCCAGTATGAGAGCCGGCGCTTGCGGCTCATTTGGCTGAGCCGAGGAGTGAGTTAAAGCGTGCTGCGAGGCCAGCAGGAAATAGCACAGCATGGCACCGCGGCGAAAACCGTCTTGTTTGTCGAACAATAGGTATTTGGGCTGGAAGTCACTGATGGGCTCCAGGGTCAATTGGCGGCCAACACTATCACGCCCTCTTCGATAGAGCTGGTCTTGTGCCAGCTGCAGCGCCTCAAGCTCACAAAGAGAGGGTTCGGGCCGACAGATAAACGCCTTGAGCGGCTTGGCATCGTCTGCGGCTTGCTTGAGCACTTGCCCGGCAAGCAGTTCCCAAGGGCTATTAGCGTTTAATCTCTCGCTCAGCGCCCGGCTGGTGGCGTCATGGCACTCGGCCAGACAGTCCTGTTGCCAAAGGAAGGCCAGCAACACATAGTGGCCGAGCTCCATCTGGCTCAGAGGCCAGTTATCCGGGTTGGCAAGCTGCCGGTGTTGCCGGAACAAGGCCAGTGTCTTGCTCAACAAGGGGCGGTTGTAGACCTGGCGCTTGTCGTTCCATTGCTGCAACAGTTTAACCAGTTGCGCCTCAAGCAGCGCCTGCTCACTCGTGTCACTGAGGTTGCCGTAGCGCTGCAGATATTGGCCGTCATCGAGCAGTTCTTCATCGTCGACCAGGTTTTCGCGGATCTCTTCCAACTCGGGTTTGCCAAGCCAAGCGAACCAGATATCCAGCAGGCGTAAATACTGCTGTTGCCTTTGCTGCAGACTCTTTGATGGCAAAATATCGGCAAAGGCTTCGACATCTTCTTGATCACCATAGAGCAGTTCATAACGGCTATCGCCGAGAATGCTGCTCAGCTCTTCGGCAATATGCCGATTGGATTCTGCCGTAACGCAGTAGTCGACTATGTAGTGATAGAGCCCCAGGGCTTTGGCCTTACAAGCGGGAATTAATGCTATTGGTTGCTGAGCCGCCAGCGCCTGGGATTGGCTGCCATCATGCAGATATTGCCACAATGCCGCGCCTTGGGGTTGCGCCAGTACCAATGGCTTTAACAGACGCAGCAGCCTGCCCGGCCGCTGATCGTCCTCATCCTGATAGCTGTCGTCTTGCTCATCTGCGTCGGTTTCGGCGCTCCCGGTTATGCCGCATCTATAACAGGCCAGGGCGCCACTGGCCTGGCTCTCTATGGCGGCGCGCAGGTCGCTTATCTCCTCTTCGAGACTGGCGCGGATAAACTGGCTTTCAAGCAGGGTATCCAGCCCCTCGCTCTGTTCAACTTCAAACCAGGCAAACTCAATCGGGTACATGCTGACAAAGAAATGCAGCACGGCATCGACTCTGCCGAGTGGGCGGTCTTCGGCGGCGAGCAGTTTCGGGCTATTGAGTAAACGCTCGCTCAACAGCTGTTTGAACAGAGGATATTGCTGTGGATTTTGCTTGAGGAAGTCGGCCAGAGGCTGATGACTCTGAATGCCGGTTTCGCCGCTGTAGAAGAAGCCCTGGCGCAGATGGTCACTGTCGCACCAGACAAAGGCCCGCAGCATATTAGGGCTCCAGCCATTGAGCTCGAGCAGCCGTGCCATATATTGCTCATAGCCATTGCTGTAGACATTGTCCCAGGCGGGGATCAGGAAGCGTGCCAATAGCCAGGTCAGTTCGGGTGTGCGCCGGGCCAGCAGAAACAGGGCCTCGACCCCGAAAATGCGGCTGTCGTCCAGCCACATGCGCTGCAGATCATTATGCCTGCGGGCGAAGTCTATCATGGCGTCGGCGGTGGCCAGCAGTTCGGGTGCCAGGCGAGGGTGTTGCATGGCAATGGCGAACAGCAAGGGTTCAGAGAGGTAGAGGTCACACTCGTCGCTGATGAGTGGCGGCAGCATGAACCCTTCGCCATCCGGCCCCAGGCTCAGGGCTTCCTGCAGCAGAGCGCGCAGTCCTGAATCTTGCAGGTCATCGATTTGCAGGCGGCGGTTACCGCTGTCGGTCACTGCGACAAATTCGATATCGAACATGCCCTGGCGCAGAATAGTACCTTGCTGCAGTTGTTGCCGGTATTGCGCCAGTGCCAGGCTGATGGAGAGAGGATCCCGGGGATCCAGCGGGATAAGGGTGTGCTTTTTAAATGACTGCATCTTCCTGACTCAGTAACTGCGAAGGCCAAAGGCCTTTAAACGAGGCGGGATGATAACAAAAGTTGTTGTGGATGCGGCTACGCAAGCGTGAAAACCTGCGCTGAGTCACCGCTGTTTGCCGAATATTAACGGGTGGCGGCCAAGGCCTGACGTTCTGTTTGCTTTTGCTGTTTATAGTCCAGTGCTTCTTGGGGAACCGGACTGACTTTGCCGGTTTCCAGCCACTTCTTCAGGCGGCCGGCATCGGCCAAATGGGTCAGCTTGCCGAAGGCATCCAGTACCACAAAGGCGACTTCGCGCTTGGCCATTTTGGTGAGCATAACCAGACAGTGACCGGCGTCATCGGTATAACCCGTCTTGGTGAGGTGGATCTGCCAGTTTTTCTTGTTCACCAGGCGATTGGTGTTGTAAAACGCCAGGTTATATCTTGGCTTACGAAACATGACGCTGCGGTTGGGGGCCGAACTCAGTTCGCCTATCAGAGGGTATTTCCTGGCTTCACGCAGCAGTTTGACCAGGTCTCTGGCGCTGGAGACATTCTGCTCCGACAGCCCTGTGGGTTCGACAAAGCGGCTATCAGTCATCCCCAATTCTGCCGCCTTGGCATTCATCGCTTGGATAAAGGCCTGGTAGCCGCCGGGATAGTGATGTGCCAGGGTTGCGGCGGCGCGATTTTCCGAAGACATCAACGCCAGCGCCAGTGCTTCTTTGCGTTTCAACTCACTGCCGATACGGATACGGGACACCACGTTTTGCATGATATCGGCCTGGCTGACATCCACGGCAATCCGCTCGTTGAGCGGTAACTTGGCATCCAGTGTCACCAGCGCCGTCATCAACTTGGTGATCGAGGCTATGGGCTGTACCTGCTGTGGGTTGTCCTCATAGAGGACCTCGCCGGTTTCCAGATCCACTAGCATGGCGCTGGCCGAGGCCAGCTGTTGCAGCTCGGCCCTGACCGGTAATTTTTGCGCCGCCCAAACCGGCAGACAGCAGCACAGCAATATTATTAAGCTGGTAAGTCTTCGCATTACCTTAATCTTCCCGCAATCATTTCTCGTAGGACTTTAGTATAAGTTTAAGGTGAATTACAACGATTTACTCCATGCCAATAATGCCAGTTTATCCCAACTGACCGGCGACCATAATGTCTTTGTTTTCAGAAATCTCATTGTAAGACAACACATTAAGACCTCTTGAAAATGCCAGAGCATAACGGCCCAGCAGCGGGCGCAACTGAGGCGGCACCAGTAGGATAGGGTGATGTCCGGCGGCCTTGGCCTCGGCCAGCAGCTGGGGCATTTTTTGCTGTAGCTGCGCCAGCAACTGCGGATCCACAGGGAAACCATCCAGTGACACGCTGCCTTGTTGTTGGGCGGTGCTCAGGGCACTCATCAGTTGTCGCTCAAGCTCTGGGGTCAGGGTCATCACCTTGAGCTGAGGCGCATCTCCACAGATGGCCTGTACTATCGCCTGCCTTAGCGCGCAGCGAACATCTGCCGCTAACAGTACGGGATCTTTGCTGTTCTCACTGCAATCCAGCAGTGTGGTGCCTATGGTCAATATATCCCGCAAAGAAACCTGTTCCCTGAGCAGTAGCCGGTACACCTTGAGCTGCTGAATCGGCGACAGCGCCTGGCTCAGGGACTCGGCCAGCTTGGGGGCCTGGCGCGCCAGTCGTTCATTGAGTGAAATCACATCATCGTGCTGCAATAGCTCGGCCATTCGCTCCCGCAGCAACTTGGCGACATGGGTGGCGATCACTGTGGCGTTGTCCACGACGGAATAACCCAGGTTCAGCGCATTGGCTTTCTTTTCCTGCTCTATCCAGACTGCCTCCATGTTATAGGCAGGATCCCGGGTGATGATGCCGTCCAGCTCACCAAAAACATTGCTGCTGCGAATCGCCAGCAGTCGCTCTGGGTCCAGTTCTGCCGTGGCCACCAGCGTGCCCATTATGCTGATTTGGTAGTGAGTGGGGCTCAGCGCCAGGTTATCCCTGACCCTGACTTCCGGCAGCAGATAGCCCGCCTGTTCCGACAGAGTGCGGCGAATTCCGGTCAGGCGTTTCATCAGTTCGGCGCCGCGCTCTTTTTCCACCAGAGACACCAGGCGATAACCCAGCTTGACCTCTATCGCATCGACATAGGGCAGGCTGTCCCAGCTGGGCGCTTGAGGTTCGCTCAGGGCCTCGCCGGCCTGTTTGGCCTGTGGCTGTGGCATGATTGTCGGCTTGGTGCGGTACTGTTTGTAGGCGACAAAACCCAATAACAACGCGGCACTGAGGAATACCCAAGTGGGCATGCCGGGTACCAGACCCATGATCAACATCACCAGCGCCGCGGTCGCCAGAGTTTTTGGATTGGCCAGCAGTTGTTCGTTGAACTGGGCCGGCATCTCTTCGGCATCTGAAACCCGGGTGACCACAATCGCCGCAGCAGTTGCCAGCAGCAGCGATGGGATCTGCGCCACCAGGCCGTCACCTATGGTCAAGAGTGCATAGGTCTTGAACGCCTCTGTGCCGCTGAGATCATGCATAAAGATGCCGATACAGATACCGCCTATGATGTTGATTGCCAGGATCAACAAGCCGGCAATGGCATCGCCGCGAACAAACTTGGAAGCACCATCCATAGAGCCGTAAAAGTCGGCTTCCGCGGCGACTTCTTTACGCCGCTCCCGCGCCTGATCCTGGGTCAGCAAACCGGCATTGAGATCGGCATCTATCGCCATCTGCTTGCCGGGAAGCGCATCCAGGGTAAAGCGGGCCGACACTTCGGAGATCCGCTCGCCACCCTTGGTGATCACCACAAAGTTAATGATCATCAGGATCAGGAACACCACGGCGCCAACCACATAATTGCCGCCGATCACCACTTCACCGAACGCCTGGATCACCTTACCGGCGGCATCGCCGCCTTCATGGCCGCGGATCAGCACCACCCGGGTCGATGCCACGTTCAGCGTGAGTCGCAGTAGGGTTGCCAGCAACAAGAGGGTCGGGAAAATGGAAAAGTCCAGCGGCCGCCGAATCGACACACTCACCAGCAACACCATGATGGCCAGCACTATGTTGAAGGTGAACATCACATCCAGCAGCCAAGGCGGCAGCGGCAGAATGATCATCGCCATCAGGGTCAGCAGCAGCAATGGCACCATGGCATGGGACTTATTGGCGGTAAGTAATCGCAGCCAGTTCATTGGGTTATCCTTTAGTTATGTCGCAAGTGGGGTGGAATATGAAATTCCGGCAGTGGTGCCGGCATGGGTTTGCGTCCGGCCCGGGCCGCCTGGATCTGCAAAACGTAATTGAGTACATGGGCCACAGCCTTGAACAGCGCCGCGGGGATCTGTTGCTCCACTGCCGTCGAGTGGAAGATGGCGCGGGTCAACGGCGGAATCCTGAGGATTTCGACGCCGTGCTGCTTGGCAATCTGTTGCATATAGAGGGCGACTTCATCGCGGCCCTTACAGAGAACGAAGGGGGCCTCGGCCCTGGCCGGGTCATACTTGAGTGCCACGGCATAGTGGCTGGGGTTGACCATCAACACATCGGCCTGAGGTACGGCGACCGAAGCGCGGGAACGGGCAAACTGTTGTTGCAGTTGGCGTATTCTGGCCTTGATTTCCGGCTTACCCTCCATCTGTTTATGTTCATCCTTGACCTCCTGCTTACTCATCCTCAGCTCTTTGTAGTGCTGCCAGAGTTGGTAGGGCACATCGACCAGGGCGATCACCAACATTCCCAGTCCCAGATAGAGGATGTAGTCACTGAGCAGCTGCAGCCCTGTGCTGGCACCCTGCAGCAGATCCTGCTGACTCAGGTAGAGCAAGTGATCAAAATCATGCTTTAAAAACAGCAGCATGATCCCGATAAGCAAGCTGACTTTCAGGCAAGATTTCCCCAGTTCCACCAGGGAGCGGGTGCCACACATGCGCTTGAGGCCGCTCAAAGGGGCGATACGGCTCCACTTGAAGCCCGCATTGCCTAGGTTGAAGACATGGCCGCCGGGCAAGCCGCCCACAATAGCGGCCAGCAGCAGTATCATCAGAAACAACGGTCCCAGCAGCTCGAGTATCCCCAGCAGCGCAGCAGCCAGGTGGCTCTGCATCATTCCCGGGGTATCCAGGTTTTCGCGGCTGACCAGCATATGCAGCTCAGTCTGTTGCATCAGCTGCTGCGCCAGCCAATCGCCGCTGTTGCTCAGCAGCAGGGAGCCGGCAATCATCAGCACACAGGCGCCGAGATCCTTCGAGCGCGGGGTTTGGCTTTTCTCTCTGGCCTTGCGCAGCTTGTGACTGCTGGCCTTTTCAGTCTTATCCTGGGAGGATGATTGACTCATTTAGCCGCCCCCAGAAATTGATGCATGGCAAACAGGGCGTCGAGGCAAAAGTCGCTGTACCTGTCCGGCAGGGTCGAGAAGGACAGCAGGACACAGACAAGCCCCATGATCATGGTCATGGGAAAACCCAGGGCAAAGATATTCAAAGAGGGCGCCGAGCGGCTGAGCACCCCGAATGTCAGGTTGACCACCAACATCGCCATCACCGCCGGCAGCGCCAGCATCAAGGCGGCGGCAAACATCCAGCCAAACTGGCCGATGAGTTGCATCAAGGGCAGGTCGAACAAGCCATTGCCTATGGGCCAGAGGCGGAAGCTGTCCACTATGATGCCTATGGCAACCAAGTGCCCGTCCAACGCCAGAAACAGCAGGGTGCCGTACATTACCAGCATCTGCCCCAGCAGAGGTTGGCTACTGCTGCTGCCGGGGTCGTTGGCCAGCGCCATGGAGAGCCCCATCTGCATCGACAAAATGGTACTCAGCAGGCTGAGGATATGCAGCATCAGGCTGAGAAACAGTCCCAGCATCATGCCCAGCAGCAGTTGTTCCAGCGCCAGCAATACTGCCCTGAATGAGAGTGCGTCGAGGACGGGAACCGCCGGTAGTATCGGAATGATCAGCGCCGCCAGCAGCAGTGCCAACAATACTCTAATCAATACGGGGACATGGATATGGCCGAGGAAAGGCATCACCAGAAAAGCCCCCAGAAGACGACTGAAAGGCCACCAGAAAGAGCCGAGCAGTTGCTGCAGATAGTCTGTCGTCAGGCTCAGCATTTTAGCCAATCACATGGGGGATAGAGAGGAACAGCTGGTTGAACAGATCGAGCAGCTTCTGCACCAGCCACTGGCCGGCGAACAGCACCATTAGCAGAGTCAGTACCAACTTGGGCAGAAAGCTCAGGGTCTGCTCATTGACCTGAGTGGCGGCCTGAAAGATGGCGATCAACAGACCCAGCAACAGGCCCGGGCTGATCAACACCAATACCATCAATACCGCAAGGTAGATGGCATCGGAGAAGAAGCTTGTCAGTTCACTCAGCTCCATGGCGCTATCCGAAGCTGGCCGTCAGGGTGCTGACAGTCATAGACCAGCCATCGGCCAACACGAAGATTAACAACTTGAATGGCAAGGAGATAATCAGCGGCGACAGCATCATCATCCCCATGGACATCAACACGCTGGCCACCACGAGATCTATCACCAAAAAGGGCAGATACAGCAGGAAACCAATCTGAAAGGCGGTTTTCAGCTCCGACAGCACATAGGCCGGCAGGATCACAAAGAAGGGGATCTGCTCCTGGGTCAGGGTCAAGGGTTCCTGGGCGATTTTCAGCATCTGCTCCAGGTCGGTTTCCCGGGTCTGCGCCAGCATGAAATGCCTCAGCGGCTGCTCGGCAATCGCAATCGCCTGCGGCAGCTCTATCTGCCCCTGATCATAGGGAAGGTAGGCCTTTTGATAGATCTCCTTGCCCACGGGTTGCATGATAAACATGCTGAGTACCAGGGCGATACCTATCAATACTTTGTTGGGCGGGCTCTGTTGCAAACCCAACGCCTGACGCAAAATTACCAGTACTATGATGATACGGGTGAAACTGGTCATCATCAGCAGCATGGCGGGTAACAGGCTCATCACTGTCATCATCGCCAGAATTTCCAGTTTGATGTTGACCTTTTGTGCCTGTTGACCGTCGTCCAGGGTGAAGAGTGTCATGCCATCGGCAGCAGACACGGGAAGGGCCAGCAGTGACAGCAGCAATAAACCGAGCAGGAATAGGCCGCTATTCTTTGACCAAGGTTGCGCCACTGGCAACGACCTCCAGCAGCCGCACACCGTAACGACCATTGACTTCAACCACTTCGCCGCGTCCGAGCAGGGCGCCATTGACCCGGATATCCAAAGGCTCACCCACCATGCGATCCAGGGCGATAACATCCCCCTGTCCCATGTGGGTCAGTTCGCCGAGTGTCATCTCAGTACTGGCCAGTTCCAGAGTGACCTGCACAGGCAGCTGCTTGAAGAAGCTCATATCCCGGGAGGGCTTTACCTGTACCGAGGTCAACGGTTCTTCGAGCAGTTCATTGTCGAGTAAAAAATCATCACTCAGCGATGTTTGTCCATCCACTTTGATCATCCTCATTTTGTTGGAAAGCATCTTGATTCAGGCGAGCGACCAACTTGCCTTGGTGGCTGTGTACCGAGCCGTAGAATAAAGTCAGCCCTCCCAGTGAAATCGGGCAGCGTTGATGCAGATTCAGTGGAATGATTTCCCCGGGCTGCAGTTCGGCCAGAGCCTGTACCGGCATGGGTTGCCAACCCAGCTCCAGCTTGAGCTTGACCGGGATCTGGGTCAGCTGTTGTTCCAGCGCCTGTTCGAGATTGTCGGCTTGTTGATATTGGGGGGCGGCCTGACCGATACGTCCCAGCAGCTCGTCTGTCATGGCAAACAACATAGGACTGGTGTAATGGCTGTCCGGAAAGCTCATCGACCAAAGGGCCGCGACCTTGTATTCAGTCTCGGCACCGGACAGTTCTATCTGCAGTTCGTCAGGCTTGATGGGATCAAAGGGCATGCTTTCCAGCAACGCCTGCATCAGTTTGAGCCCCAAGCGAAATTCCGACTGAGTCGGCGCTCCCAGCGGCGAGTACAGCTGGCCGGATTGACCGCCATAGTAGCTGCTGGCCAGCTGTTCGAGGGTACAGCGATCAATTCGCAATAAACCCAATAGCTTGCGTTGATATTTAAAGGCAAACCAATGATGTTTATTACAACTTTTCAGCAGCGTTTCACCGGGCGTTAATTCGGTACGAATCAATGCCGGAAGTCCCTGTCGTGTCAATGGCTTGAGTATTTGATTTAGCGCTTGTAATAATCCTTGATTGCAGTTATCCAACTGTCCGAATAAACGACTACGGGCTAATTTTTCTCGAATTAGAGCAATCGGCCTACAATCATGAGTCTGATCTGATTTTATTAGCTCTGCCCGTGCAGTTATCTTCATTCCATTATTACCGTGCAGTTATTTTCATTAAACCATTACCGCGCAGTCGCTGCTCGCAACAATACAGATACAAAAAAGTTATTTTTTTTGAGAAAAAGTAACCAATGATATATTAAACTCAGGGGGCAGAATATTATCAAAGTCTGGGCATCATACAAGCTGAAAAGTATGTATTTATTCAGCGTCAAAAAATGGCTATAAGACAAAAAATTGACACATTGATGTTAATCAAAAAAAGCACTTTGTAATTTGACAGGATACATTTGTATGAGCTATTTTCGCCGTCAATTTTCTCGATAGAAAAGTGATTGTTTAATATTCTAAGAGATTTTAACTGTTTTAAGGTTAATCGAATTGGCTATGTTAATAGCGATTAAAATAGCGCCTACCTCTGGGTTTTAGGTGCTTAGAGTATATTTTTTCAATTCGAATTCATCGCTGAAATAAGGGTAATAACAAAGGAATTTACATTGTAATTATTCCATCTATTTATCCTTCACTAACTGGAATTTACTGTGTTGAAGCCTTTGACCCTAGCCCTGTGTTTCTTGCTGTTCAGCGCTATCAGTTTCGCAGAACCCATCACGCAGACGGTGACCTACAGAGTGGCCGCGGACGATGATGCCTGGCAACTGAGTAGCAGTCCCTTTGGTTGCCGGCTCAGCGTTGCAGTTGCCGGAGCCGGCTTGCTGCAGTTGGAACTGCTGCCAGGGCAACATTCCAACTTGTCCCTGATCTCCTCCTGGCTCAACCAAGCCCACAGCGTAAGCGCCAGCGTTGGCTATCCTGCATGGGGCGAGGGATTTCCGGGCAAGGTGCAGAGCCGGCAGATGCAATGGCAAACAGGAAAGGCCAGCCTGAGCGGCGGGGAACTGGGCGTCTTTATCAAGGGGCTGGAGCAGGGATGGCGCTGGACATTTGATCTTGGACAAAGTGATGGATTCCTGCTTGAGGTCGATACCCTCAGTGCCCGAAGCCAGTTACAACCCTTGCGCCAGTGCCGCCAACAACTGCTCCCACAAGATTATGACTATGTTCATGATTTATCTATTTTCTACCCCTCAGGAATCGCTGGAATGGATTCGTCCATGCAGGCCGATATTCAAGCCGTGGCCCGTTATGTGGCGGTGGATCGCAACATCAAAAAAATTCTGATCGATGGTCATGCAGACGACGGCAGCTCCAGGTTGGCGGATCTGGTATTGAGCAAAGACAGAGTGGAAAACGTGGTGGCGGCTCTGGTGGAGCTGGGGGTGAAACGGCAGATGATAGAAGCCAGACATCATGGCAATCGTCAGCCCTATTCCAAGGAACAGTCCGAAGTGAATCGTAGAGTACGGATTCGACTGGTCAAAGCGGTATGAGGATAGAGTCTTGAAAAACTACAGCGTGGTTGGCTGCAAGGGGCTGGTCAGTACTCAGACAGCCCAGCTCATGGAACAGGAAGGGTTTAATATCATAGAAGGGATCAGCAGCTGGCTGGCGCTGGTCGATGTTTCTGCCTGCAGCCCCGAGCAGGTAGCCGGACTTCTGCATCGACAGCGGGCCCACAATCTGGTGGCGTTGCTGCAACCTGAGCAGACTGAGCTGGCGGTGAAGGCCATGCAGGCCGGGGCTCAGGACTACCTACTGCTGCCCCTGGATGAAAGCCAACTGATCAAGCTGCTGTTTCGCCTGCGGCAGATGGAGCAGGAAGACAGCGAATTGGTGGTGGCTTCTCCCCTGAGTCGGCAGCTGTTGATGCTGGCCCACAGAACCGCCAAGGCGGATACCACAGTTTTGCTCACCGGCGAGAGTGGTACCGGCAAAGAGCCGCTGGCCCATTTCATTCACCGCCATTCCAGTCGCAGGGAGCAGCCCTTCGTGGCGGTGAACTGCGCCGCCATTCCTGAGCAGATACTCGAGTCGGTACTATTTGGCCATGTTAAAGGTGCCTTTACCGGGGCCAGCGCAGATCAACCGGGAAAATTCGAGTTGGCAGAAGGTGGCACTCTGTTGTTGGATGAAATAGCGGAACTGCCTTTATCTTTGCAGGCAAAACTCTTGCGGGTATTGCAGGAAAGAGAAGTCGAAAGAGTCGGCAGTCATAAAATCATTCCTTTGAACATACGCGTTATTGCAGCTACCAACAAAAATTTAAAAGAAGCTGTATCTCAAGGCCGATTCCGGGAAGATCTTTATTATCGTTTGGATGTGTTGACACTGGAATTAAAACCCCTTAGGGAAAGGGCGGAAGATATTATTCCGCTGGCGGAACATTTTATTCAGCTTTATGGCTATTTGACCAATGGTCAAGAATGTTATTTAAGCGATGCGGCTAAAAATGCGCTAATTAATTATAACTGGCCTGGTAATGTCAGAGAGCTGGAAAATGTCATTCAGCGGGCGTTGGTTATGCGTCATGGCACTATTTTACAGGTTGTCGATTTAGGCATCAGGCTGCCGGAAAATATTGCAAGTGTAAATTCCATTCCGGAACCATCCAATGGGCTTAAAGCCTCCAAAAAACATGCAGAGTTCCAATATGTCATTGAGATTTTGAAGCGTTTTGGCGGTCACCGCAGTCGCAGTGCCGATGCTTTGGGAATGACCACCCGGGCACTGCGCTACAAGCTGGTACAGATGCGGGATGCGGGCATAGATATCGACAGCCTTTTAGCCAAGGCCAAGGCCGCCTGAATGGCTGACAACAGAGAATGGCAGCAATGAGCAACAATAGTATTTCCGCCGGTTTTAACAATATCCAGCAAACGCTGGCCATCCACAAGGAGATTGCCCAGGGCGCAATCATGCCTTCCATCGATGGCCACACTCCCCAAGTCGTCTCCTTTGGCAGCCTGATGAAGCAGAAGCTGCAGGAGATCAATCAAGATCAGCTGACATCATCAATGCTGACCCAAGCGGTCGACAGCGGCAGGAGCGATGATCTGGTGGGCGCCATGGTGGCGTCTCAAAAGGCCAGTCTGTCGTTTTCGGCCTTGATGCAGGTGCGTAATCGCCTTGTTCAAGCCTTTGATGATGTTATGAAAATGCCCATTTAAGGACAATAGATGTCAACGAGTTTAGCTCTACCGGCAAAACCGTCTGCCGCCGGACAAAAGCCCATGCTGGAAGCGATCAAGGGGAAGCTATCCCATGTGAACCAAATGCTGTTGCTGGCCATACTGGCCTCGGCAGTGGCCTGTGTGCTGGTGTTGTTCCTCTGGAGTGGCAGCCAGGGATATCGGCCCTTGTACGGCCTCAAGGAAAAGGTCGACAGCAGCCAGATCATTGAAGTGCTTGAGGGTGAAGGCATTGACTATCGCCTGGAAGCCAATTCGGGACAGATCCTGGTGGCGGAAAACAAGTTGAGTTCGGCGCGGCTCCTGCTGGCGGCCAAAGGAGTACAAGCTCAACTTCCGGAAGGATTGGAAAACCTGGCCAAGGCGCCCATAGGTACCAGCCAGTTTATGGAGCATGCCCGCTATCTTCATGGTTTGGAAGGGGAACTGGCGCGCACCATAATGGCGCTCGAAGCCGTACGTTATGCCAGAGTGCATCTGGCGATTCCCAAGCGAACCCTGTTCATTCGTGCCGAGCCGGAAAAGCCGACCGCTTCTGTGTTGTTGGAACTCTATTCCGGGGCGCGTTTGGATGAGTCACAGGTCAGCGCTATTGCCAACCTGGTTTCCGGCAGCATTACAGGCATGACCCCGGCACAGGTGCAGATAGTCGACCAGGCCGGCAACTACTTGAATGCCGATATGGCCTCCGGCCAGGACATCAGCCAATCCCGCAGCAAGCAGCTCAAGTATACCCATGAGCTGGAAAACAACCTGATCGCCCGCGCCGAATCCATGTTGAATCCGATTCTGGGACGGGACAATTATCAGGTGCAGCTGGTCGCCAGGGTGAACTTTAACCAGATAGAGGAAACCCGCGAGTCTGTGGATCCCAATCCTGTGATGACTCAGGAAACACTCAACAAAGACCAAACCAACGGCAACCTGGCCTTGGGGATCCCCGGCGCTCTGAGCAACAAGCCTGTGTCCGGCAAGAAGGGCAAGAAAGAGGACAATCAGGAAAGCAGTCTGCGGCAACAGGAAACCCGCTCATACGAAGTTGGGCGCTCGGTGCGGCACACCAAATTCCAACAGATGCAGCTGGAAGGGCTGTCGGTAGCCATCTTGTTGAACCAACAGGCGGCAGGCAAAGAAGGCTGGCAACCGCAGCAGTTGCAGCAGATAAGCGACATGGTTAAAGACGCCATAGGTTTTTCCGAGGCTCGTGGCGATCAGATCAATATCAACAGTTTTGACTTCGTGGTGCCGGAAAAGCCCGTGATAGAAGCTTTGCCCTGGTGGCAGAACGAGCATCTGCGTGAATACCTGAAATATGGCATAGGCACTCTATTGGCCTTACTGCTTATTCTGTTCGTGTTGCGCCCCCTGGTTCAGCACCTGACCCGCGGTGATTCAGGCTCAAGACGCTCTGGCAACAAGGCCGGTGACAAAGCCGCTGAAATGGCGCTGGAAGCCGAGCCTCTGACACAAGCCATTGAGCCGCCTCAGCTGGCATTGCAGGCAGAGGACAGCAAGGCCTTGCCGCAGTCGAATCTGCCGCCGCCCGGCTCGCCACTGACGGTGAAAATGCAGCACCTGGGACTGCTGGCAACGGAAGAACCCGCCAGAGTCGCCGAAGTGATCAGCCATTGGATGAAGGACAAAAATCGTGACTGAACAAACGACTCTGGACAATCTTGAGCAGGCGGCCATGTTGCTCTTGTGTATGGGTGAGGAAGGTGCCTCTCAGGTCATGGCGCACCTCGACCGCCAGGATGTGGAACAACTGAGTTACAAGATGGCGCGCCTGTCTTCGGTGACCCAGCAGGAAGCGGAATCTGTACTGGATCGTTTCTTCAACCGCTACAAAGAGCAGGCCGGTATCGCCCGGGCATCGAGAGCCTATCTCCAGAAAACCCTGGATTTGGCACTGGGTGACAGAGTCGCCAAGGGCCTTATCGACAGCATCTATGGCGATGAGGTCAAGATGTTGGTGAAGCGGCTGGAGTGGGTCGATGCCAAGCTGTTGGCGCGGGAGCTGCAGCACGAACATGTGCAGCTGCAGGCCATCATGTTGGGACTCTTGCCACCGGAAATTGCCGCTCAGGTATTACAACATCTGCCGGGAGACAACCAGGACGAAGTGCTGGTACGCATAGCCCGCCTCGGCGAGCTGGATCGGGATGTGGTGGAAGAGCTGCGGCAACTGGTGGAGCGCTGCATGGTGATGGCGATGGAGAAAAGCCATACCCAGGTGTCCGGCGTGCGTCAGGTGGCTGACATTCTCAACCGCTTCGATGGTGACCGTGAACATCTGATGCAGATGATACGCTTGCAGGACAAGCATCTGGCCAATGATGTTACCGAAAACATGTTCGACTTTATCATCCTGGGCCGTCAGAAGCCGGAAACCCTGCAGGAAATCCTCGGGGCGGTCGAAGCCGAGTCGCTGGCACTGGCACTCAAGGGTATTGATGGCGAACTGAAACGCACTCTGCTCAACGCCCTGCCCAAGCGTATGTCTTCCGCCATTGAGACCCAGGCCGAGGCCTTGGGCGCTGTGCCGCTGAGCATGGCCAATGAGGCGAGACGCAACATTATGGAAACGGCCAAAGAGATGATGCAGAACGGCGAAATCGAGCTGCAACTGTTTGAAGAACAGGTGGTTGAGTAATGGGTGCAGATAGTCGCCTTTGGCGCATAGGTGCATCTCAGGTGCGCCGTTATCAATTTGCTCCCCTGGAAGGGGAGAGTCCTGAACAAGGCAACTGGCAAGACTTCCAGCAAGCGTTGGAGCGGGGCTATCAGGAAGGCTGGGAACAGGGCTTTGAAGCCGGCAAGACTCAGGGCGAAACCGAGGGGCGCCAAGCGGGCCAGGAATCCGGGCTGCGGGACGGGCTGGAGCAGGGGCGCAGCCAGGGTTTGGCACAGATAGATGAGCAGTTGAATCAGCTATTGACTCCCATGACGGCATTGCAACAGCTGCTCGCCGAGAGCCACGCCGAGCAGATCCAGGCGCAACAGCAGTTGATTGTCGACCTGGTCAGAAGGGTGGCACAGCAGGTGATCCGCTGCGAGTTGTCGCTGCAGCCACTGCAGATCATTGCCCTGGTTGAAGAAACCCTGCAGGCACTGCCCAAGGATGCCAGTGATATCAAGATCCACCTGGAACCCTCAACCATCAAACAGCTACAGCATCTGGCGGCCGACAAGGTGGCCGACTGGCACCTGGTGGCCGACGACAGCCTGAGCCAGGGCAGTTGCCGGGTGGTTTGCGATCAGTGCGATGCCGATGCTTCCATGGAAACCCGCCTCAACAACTGTATGGATCAGGTTGAAGCTCATTTGAACGACGACTTGATTCCAGAAGCCGAGGCCACAGTCGCCAGCAATGAAGACTAATGTCCTGGCCGGAAACTGGCCCCGGGTACCGGTAGCCCAGATATACGGACGCCTGACCCGCGTGAGTGGCCTGTTGCTGGAGGCGGTCGGCTGCAACCTGGGTATTGGCGATCGCGCCATGGTGGAGCGGCGCGATGGCACCTATGTCGAGGCCGAGGTGGTGGGGTTCCATCAGGGGATCCTCTGCCTGATGCCTATCACAGACACCCAGGGGCTGAGCCCTGGCGCCCGGGTCATTCCCCAGACAGAGACCCATAAGATCCCTCTGGGTGCCGGCCTGCTCGGCCGGGTACTCGATGGCCTTGGCCAGCCGCTGGATCAGCTCGGGCCGCTGAGTGGTGTGCAGTTTTGTCGCCCTGTCACTCAGGTGCCCAATCCTCTTGCCCGGCAACCCATTACCCGCATTCTCGATGTGGGGGTCAGAGCCGTCAACGGCTTGCTGCCGGTTGGCTGTGGTCAAAGGGTAGGCTTGTTTGCCGGTCCCGGGGTGGGCAAGAGTGTACTGCTGGGGATGATGACCCGCTTCACCGAGGCCGACCGCGTGGTGGTAGGGCTCATCGGCGAGCGCGGCCGAGAGGTGCGCGAGTTTATCGAGCAGGCCTTGGGTGAAGAGGGGCGCCGCCGCGCCGTGGTGATTGCCGCTCCGGCAGACACTTCCCCCTTGATGCGCCTCAGAGCCATGCGCCTGTGTCACCAGATAGCCTGTGGCTTTCGCGACGAGGGCCATAGGGTGTTGCTGCTGGTGGATTCACTGACTCGTTACGCCCAGGCACAGCGGGAGATAGCCCTGAGTTTGGGGGAACCGCCGGCCACCAAAGGCTATCCGCCTTCGGCCTTCGCCCAACTGCCTTCATTGGTGGAGATGGCGGGCAACGGCACTCATCCACAGGGAACCCTGACGGCGTTTTACACTGTGCTGACCGAAGGGGAAGATACACAGGATCCTATCGCCGATGCGGCCAAGGCGATACTGGATGGTCACTTCTTCCTGAGCCGCCGCTTGGCTGAGGCCGGGCATTTCCCGGCACTGGATTTGGGAGCCTCTATCAGTCGTTTGGCGCTGCAGATTGCCCCCAAGGAACAACAGCAGGAGATGGCACTGGTTCGGCGTATGTTGGCGCGTTATCAGGAAGTACGTGAGCTCTTGCCGTTGGGCGGTTATCAACCGGGGCAGGATCCCGAGTTGGATGCCGCCGTGAGCCATTACCCGAGGATTGCCGACTACCTGACCCAAACCACAGACGAGGCGGTTGACCTTTCGGGCAGCCAACAACAACTGCAATCGCTGACCCGTGCACTGCGAGGTGAGTCATGAAACTGTTGCAACGCCTGAGCCATCTTGAGCAGCGTAAGCTCAGCGAGTTGGCGGAGCAAAAACAGGCGCTGCAGCAACGTCAGGCCCAGGTGCAGGGGCAACAGCAGCAGGTGGCGTTACTGGAGTCCCATTACAGCCAGTTTCGTCAGGGTTCAATAGTGGGGCTTTGCAACAGTCAGGCCTTGCTGCAAAGGCTGCAACCATTGAAGCAGAGTCTCAATACTCAGCAGCAGTTGCTCGGCAATGAACAACAAAGGCTGCAGGGCTTATGGCTGCAGCAGTTGGGGCGTTATCAGCGGGTAAATTGGTTTGACGGGCAGCAGCAACAGCGACAGCGACGACGGCTGGAGCAGCAGGAGCAGTTTCAGCTTGATGAGTTGGCGGGCAGCAGTACGGCGCGGCTTAAGGCTTCAGGGAAACTGAGGTGAAGCGAGGTTCTGTGGGTACTCATCGGCATTTCCCAGCCCCAGAATACCGCGGATGATCTCCTGTTGGCGCACCAGCAGTTGGCCGTTGAGCTCGTTGAGTCTCTGGCTCTCTCTGGCCTGTTGCAGCAGTTGCTGCCACAGTTGTTCCAGTTTGTGAGCTGCCTGCTCGGGCAGTTTACTCTGCAGTTGGCGTATGCCCTGATGATCATTGCTGACACCTATTTGTGCCAGATGTGCGGCGCGCTGCAGCGAATTGTGCTGTAACTTGGCGACCAACTGATCCTGCTGCTGGTTATGCTGGATAAGCCCTTGATTGTCATGGCGCAGCATCAACTGGCGCTGCTGTTGCAGCAGCTTCTTTAACTCCCGGTAGTCCAGTATGTCCTGGCGGATCCCGGCGACCAGACCTTGCAGTGCTTCGCGTTTATTGCTCATGGATGGCTTACTTGTCCTGTTTCCCGTGCTGCTGCAGCATAGCTTTGGCCATGGCCTCGACATCCAGTTCAAAATTGCCCTGTTGCAGTGCCTGACGCAAGCTGGCCACCTTGAGTTGATCTACCTCGCTCTCCTGAGCCAGTTGAGTCTGGGCCTGATTCAGCCAGTGATACTCAGGGCTTACCTTATCCTGCTGGGCTGCGGATACCGTGGTTTCCTGGCGTTGACGCCGATTCGCTGCGGTGACGCCGCTGTCGCTGATAACCGCATGCAGACGCTGAGTGATTTCCATTGAACCCCCGAAATAATGTGCTCTAGTGAGTAAAGGCGACCGGATCCGTAAAAAATAAAATTATTTTTGTGATGTGGCTACATTTGCTGAGTAACTACTTTTGTGGTGTGACTATGCCCTGCGCTATCGGGTAGGCCTTGATGACCTTCTGCGAGCTTAAGTTTCGCACCCTAATCACTTCTCCCCGGGAGGCACTTTCCAGCGCGGTGCCCGGCATTTGAGCTTCAAAACCCTCCTGGCTGACCTGAATGATCACCTGTTCACCGGCACGCACCCAATCACTCTGGCTCAGCTGGCGCAGCAAGATGGCTTCACCTGCGCGGATCCTGCGCGCCACCTGTTTGCCTATGAGCTCGCGTTGGCTGCTGACAATGTCTCTGTCACTGGCCTGCAACTCCAGCCAGCGCCACTCTATGTTCCGCGCGTCGATGATGCTGCCTCTGTGCAGGGTTTGTGTCAGCACAGGCAATTGGGCCTTGGCTTCGACCCTGGCCCGTAGAAAGAAACGCCAGTCGGCCGCCGGACAACGCACCTCCAAAGATACCCGTCCCCAGAGCGGCGCCGAAGCGTTGGCCAGGCTGATGTCCGGCTTTTGCGGGCAGTCGGCCAGGCGCTTGACCCCGGATGGCAGTGTCATTCGAATCTTGCTTTGAAGCGGTTTCATCTGTTGCGCCGCAGCAAACTGCTGCAATTGCTGCTGCAGATATTGTCTGGCCGCTTGCTCGACCTGGTTGGCCGAGGCGGCCGCCGGCAACGGAAGCAGCGGAAACAACAGCAAAAGCAGCAAGGCAAAAGGGGAAATCAGGGTTCCGCAATTATTGACGGTTGGCTTGTTAGTCATTGTATTTTAAGGGTAAAAACTATTGGCATGGTATTTGTTACAAGGAGCGAAAACCTATGGATACCTTACTAGGAGAAACCATGGCTATCAAGCTCGATGCGGCATTGGGTCTGCATCCTCAATTATTGGATTTCAGGGTTGAGCGCAGCAAGGTGCTGGCCGGAAACCTGGCCAACGCCGAAACACCCGGCTACCAGGCCAGAGATCTGGACTTTGGTGCTCTGATGGCGCAGCTGGATGCCGGCATCCCTTTTGGAGGGCAGTACACAGTGGGGTATCGGGTACCTTATCAGTCCAGTGCCGATAACAGCACGGTTGAACTGGGACAGGAGCAGGCGCGTTTTTCACAAAATGCCATGGACTTTCAGACCAGCCTGACCTTTCTCAACATGAAAATCCAAGGCCTGAAGGCCGCTATCGAAGGGAAGTAATCGTGTCATTTGCAGAGATATATCAGGTTGCCGGCAGTGGCATGACGGTGCAGACCCTGAGACTGAACGCTATCGCCAGTAACCTGGCCAACGCAGGTGTGGCTGCCGAGTCCAGTGATAGCGCCTACCGGGCGATAAAACCGGTATTTTCCACCCTCTATCAGCAACAAAACAACAGCGTCAGTGCCAAGGTGCAGATCAAGGCCCTGGTGCAGTCCGATGCACCGTTGGAAACCCGTTATGAACCCGGCCACCCGCTGGCCAATGCCGATGGCTATGTGACCTATTCCAATGTCAACACAGTGGAAGAGATGGCCGACATGATGGCCGCCAGCCGCGCTTTTGAAACCAGTGTCGAAGTGATGAACCGCGCCCGCTCCATGCAGCAGGGACTCCTGGCTCTGGGAAAATAAGGGAATAGAGGATGCAACAGGTACAGAACGTCAATACCCGCGAAGATGGCCAGAAGACAGATGCCATCCGTGCCAACGGCAATGATCCCGCTTCGCTGAAGAACGAGTTTATGTCGTTGATGATAGCCCAGATCAAGAATCAGGACCCTACCAACCCCCTGGATGCCAGTGAGTATCTGGGCCAGTTGGCGCAGTTCTCCCAGGTGGAGAGCCTGGAGGCGATGCGCCAGAACCAGAAAAACCAGATGACCATGATGGAAAACCTCGGGCTGGTGCAATCGGCTTCCCTTATCGGTAAGCAGGCCATGGTGCCGGCAGACAGCTTTACCGCGGCCGAACATGTGATAGACGGCAAAGTCTATCTGGAGCACAGCGCCTCGGCGGTGACTGTGGAGATCAGCGATAAAAACGGGGAAGTCGTCAAAACCCTGGAGCTCGGCAGTCAGGCGGCAGGTGATGTCAGTTTTCAGATAGATCCCGAAGGACTGGGGCTTCCTCCGGGGGAATACCAATTGAAAGTTCAGGCCAGCGACGGTGAAAAAGCATTGAAGGCTCAGTCATTTCTCGCCGGCGAAATCAGCAAGGTTCATTTCGTCAGTGCCAAGGGCATGATGATGGCTGAGCTGGCCAACGGTTTGGGCACAGTGTCTGTGCTGGATATTTCCGAAGTTTCATAACAGGAGACAAGATGTCTTTCAATATTGCGCTAAGTGGATTGCAGGCCACCAGTCAGGACCTCAACACCATAAGTAACAACATTGCCAACGCCTCTACCTGGGGCTTCCGTGGTGGTCGCAGCGAGTTTGCCGCCATCTACAACAGTGGCATGGGTGCCGGTGTCAATGTGATGAATACCAGCCAGAACTTCTCCCGTGAGGGCACGCTGACCTACACAGGCCGTGAGCTGGATATGGGGATCCAGGGTAGTGGCTTCTTTATGTTGCGTGGCACCGATGGCTCCAATCTTTATGCCCGCGCCGGGATTTTCGGCCAGGATGCACTGGGCTTTATCACAGATCCTGTCGGCAACCGTCTGCAGGGCTATCCGGCCACGGCCGATGGCGTGCTGCAAACAGGCACCATGGGTGACTTGCAGATCAAGACAGGTTCTCTGCCGGCCAAGGCGTCGACTCTGGTCAATCAGGTGTCCAACCTGGATGCGCGTATGGAAGCCATAGATCCTGCAACGACGCCATTTTCGCCCACAGACCCGGCGAGTTATCACTCCTCGGGTACTGTCAGTGTGTTCGACTCACTCGGCAACCAGAGATCCCTGACCCAGTACTACGCCAAGACAGGCGACAATGAATGGAAAGTCTACTTCGTGCTGGACTCGGCCGTTCTCGAACCCAAAGACGGCCACAGCCTGCAGTTTGACAAGAAGGGCAGCCTGAGCGGCGGCGACAAGCTGAGCCTGACTCTGCCCGCCAAGGCCGGTGCCGAGGATGTCAGCCTGGCGGTGAACTATGAAGGGTTCACTCAATACGCCAATGACTATAACAACTCCAGCCTGAGTCAGGATGGCTATGCCGCCGGTGAATTCAACAAGATACGCCTGGATGACAGCGGGATGCTCTTTGGTACCTACACCAATGGTCAGGAGTTGCTGCAGGGCCAGGTGGTGCTGGCAGATTTCAACAATCCCAATGGTTTGACGCCTGTGAGCAACAACGCCTGGCAGGCCTCTGCCTCAGCTGGGCAGGCCACAGTCGGCGCACCTGGCAGCGGTACTCTGGGCAGCCTGAAGGGTGCCTATCTTGAGGGCTCCAACGTGGATACCACGGCCGAGATGGTGAGCCTGATGACGGCGCAGCGTAACTATCAGTCCAATGCCAAGGTACTGGACACCAACTCGACCATGCAGCAGGCGCTGCTGAACGCCATCTGACGGATGACTCATGGATAAGATGATTTATACCGCGGCCCAGGGTGCCAGCCGCATTCTGCAGTCCCAGGCGATTCGGGCCAACAACCTGGCCAATGCCGATACCCAGGGCTTTCGTGCCGATCTGGAGCGGGTTGCTGCGGTTCCTGTGTCTGAGACCCAGGGAAGCTTTGCTTCGCGGATCTTGCCGCAGACCCAGAATGTCGGTTTCAACAGCCGCCATGGAGAGATAGTCAGCACTGGGCGCCGGCTCGATATGGCGATTAAGGGCGATGGCTATTTCACAGTGCAAACACCTCAGGGCGAAGCCTATACCCGTAACGGCGCCATCAGCGAAGGTGCCAACGGTGAACTGACAGTGGCGGGGTTCCCCTTGATGGGCGCCAATGGGCCTTTGGTGCTGCCTCAGTATCGCGAGCTGATTGTCAGTGAAGACGGCCGCCTGTCGATAGTGGCCGAGCAGGGTGGGCTGATTGAAGAGGTTGCCCAGCTCAAGCTGGTGAACGCTGCCCAGAATCAGCTGCACAAGGGCGCCGATGGTTTGCTGTATGCCAACAACGGCGAGGCCCAGGTGTCCGAGCAAGTACGGCTGGCTTCCGGCGCGCTGGAGAGCAGCAATGTCGATGCCGTTGGTGAGTTGCTGGCCTCCATGGATCTGGGTCGTCAGTTTGAAGTGCAAATTAAGTTAATGAAAAGCGCAGAGAAGTTGGCTGAGGCGGGTAATCGCCTGCTGCGTGACGCCTAATATTGAGGAGAGTCTAAATGCAATCGGCATTATGGGTGAGTAAGACAGGATTGACTGCTCAGGATGTGAAGATGACGACCATCGCCAACAACCTGGCCAACGTTAATACCACAGGTTTCAAGCGCGATAGAGTCGGTTTCAACGATCTCTTCTATCAGGTACAGCGCCAACCAGGCGGCCAAGTAGACGAGCTCAATGAGTTGCCATCCGGGCTGCAACTGGGCACGGGCGCCCGAGTAGCCAGTACCCAGAAGGTGTTCACCACAGGCGACATACTCACTACCAATCAGCAACTGGATATCGCTATTGAGGGCCAGGGGTTTTTCCAGATTGAAGAAGCCAATGGCGAAGTGGCATACAGCCGTGATGGCCAGTTTTATCGTAACAGCGACGGCATCATGGTGACCTCCCAGGGGCTGCCCTTGGTGCCCAACATCCAGATCCCCGAAACCGCCACCGGGATCACCATAGCCGAAAACGGTGTGGTGAGTGCCAAAGTGGCGGGTCAGGCAGAGGCGATGGAGCTGGGGCAGATCACCCTGGCGCACTTTGCCAACCCGGCCGGACTCGAGTCCCGAGGCAATAACCTGTACCACGAAACCGCGTCTTCCGGTGTGCCGATAGAAGGGGTTCCCGGCGAGGAAGCGTTGGGCAGTTTACGTCAGGGTGCGCTCGAAGGGGCCAACGTCAATGTGGTCGAAGAGATGGTAGAGATGATCTCGACCCAGAGAGCCTACGAGATGAACGCCAAGGTGGTCTCAGCCACTGACGATATGCTCAAGTTCCTGAACCAATCGGTATGAAGATCATGAGACTCTTGTTGGCGCTGCTGATGCTGTCGCTCAGCGGCTGTATCTCCCACTTCCCCGACGCAGAACAGCAGCCGGGCAACAAAGAATGGGCACCGCCTGAGGTGGACTACTCCTTGCCGGAAGCCAAAGATGGCAGCCTGTATCGCCCCGGCTTTATGCTGACCCTGTTCAAGGATAAGCGGGCCTTTCGCGAGGGAGACATACTCACAGTCTCCCTGGATGAGAAGACCTATTCCAGCAAGAAGGCCAATACCCAGACCAATAAGTCTCAGGATCTGAACTTTGGCGTTCAGGGCGGGGTGGATGACAGTAGTTTCAGCGCCAATGGTGAGGGCAAGTTTGGTCGTGGCTTCAATGGCAGCGGTGCCACGACTCAGCAGAACCAGCTTTCCGGCGCCATTACAGTGACAGTGGCCAAGGTGATGCCCAACGGCGTGCTGCTGATCCGCGGTGAGAAATGGCTTCGCCTCAGTCAGGGGGATGAGTATCTGCGTCTTATCGGGCTTATCCGCTCCGATGACATAGACAACCAGAACACCATCTCATCGCAGCGGATTGCCGACGCCCGCATTATCTACGGTGGCCAGGGCGCCATTGCCGACAGTAATGCCATGGGCTGGGCGGCTCGCTACTTCAACAGCCCCTGGTTCCCTATGTAACAGGAATGAAGATGACAAGACTGCTTTTAGCTCTGCTGTTGCTGGGGCTTACCATGCCGGGCCAGGTGTTGGCCGAGAAGAGTCGCCATCTGCTGGATATGGTAGATGTGCAGGGGATCCGCGAAAACCAACTGGTGGGCTATGGCCTGGTGGTGGGTCTCGATGGGACAGGTGACAAGAACCAGGTGAAGTTTACCGGCCAGTCGGTGGTGAACATGCTGAAACAGTTTGGGGTGCAGATTGATGGCAGCATGGATCCCAAGCTGAAAAACGTTGCCGCCGTGGCCGTGGTTGCCAATGTGGCGGCGCTGGCAAGTCCGGGGCAGACTCTGGATGTGACCGTCTCCTCCATAGGGGATGCCAAGAGCCTCAGGGGCGGCACTCTGTTGATGACGCCTTTGCGGGCGGTCGACGGTGAAATCTATGCTGTCGCCCAAGGGAATCTGGTGGTGGGCGGCGTGTCGGCCCAGGGCCGCAACGGCACCTCCATGACCATCAATGTGCCTACCGTCGGCAGTATTCCTGGGGGCGCCTTGCTCGAGGCTGTCATTCCCAGCTCTTTTGCCAGTAATCCGCAGGTGATACTCAACCTCAAGCAGGCTGGCTTTCGCAGTGCCCGCAATATTGAGAAGGCGATCAACGCCGTGTTTGGCCCGGATGTCGCCAAGGCCGAGAGCCATGCTCAGGTGAGCGTCAGGGCGCCGCAATCCGAGCGGGAGCGGGTAATGTTTATGTCTATGCTGGAAGACATCATGGTCGAGCCCGGCCGCATTCCTCCCAAGGTGGTGTTCAACGCTCGCACAGGGACTGTGGTGATGGGCGGTGATGTGGTGGTGCGCAAGGCCGCCGTCAGCCACGGCAACCTGACTGTGACCATTACAGAGAAGCAGCAGGTAAGCCAGCCCAATCCGGGGATTTTTGGCGATGCCGCCGGTCAGACCGTGGTGACCAACGACTCGGATGTGGATATTCAACAGGAAGACGGACGTATGTTTGTCTGGCCAGAGGGTAGCTCTTTGAATGATATCGTACGTGCCGTCAACAGCATGGGAGCCTCTCCCATGGATCTGATGGCTATCTTGCAGGCACTGGAAGAAGCCGGTGCCCTGGAAGCTGATCTGGTGGTGATCTGATGAAAGTAACCCAAACTCCGGGGCTGCTGGGGCGGCTCGACTCGGGCGAGCTGATTAAGGCGCATGGCGAAAAGGGCGCCCTGAAGCAGGTCAGCCAGCAGTTTGAAGCCATGTTTTTGCAGACTGTGCTGAAACAGATGCGTACCGCCAGCGATGCCATTGCCGATGAAGAGAATCTGCTGTCATCCAGCAACGATGGCCTGTATCGGGATTGGTATGATTCCGAGCTGGCACTGAGGTTGTCGCAGATGCAATCGACCGGGCTTGCGGATGTTATGAGTCGACAATTGGGGGCAAAACTTCAGTTTAGTGCCGAACCGGTCGCTTCTTCTGAGAAGACAACCATGGCAATGCAACCTGCACTCCTGGTTCCGCCAGTTCACAAGGAGACTGAATGAATCTGCTCAATAACGCCATGTCCGGGCTGAATGCCAGCATGGCGGCCTTACAAGTCATGTCCAACAACACCAGCAACGCCATGGTGCCTGGCTATTCCCGCCAGCAGGTGTTGCTCAGCTCAGTCGGTGGCGGCGCCTATGGCGCCGGTAATGGCGTCAGTGTTGATGGGGTGCGGCGGATTTCGGATCAGTATCAGGTGATGCAACTGTGGCGTACCGGCAGTGATGTGGGCTTCGCCGGTGTTAAACAGAGCTATGCCGGCCAGCTGGAACAGCTGATGGCCGCCGACAGCAACAACCTTTCTACTGGCTTGGATCATCTGTTTGCCGCCATGAATGCGGCCATGGAAAAGCCCAATGACCCGGCGCTCAGACAGGCGGTGCTCAATGAAGCCAACGGCGTGGCGCAGCGTTTCAACTCGATAGCCTCAGGGCTGGACAGTCAAGAGCAACAAATCGTCGGCCAGACCCAGGCCAGCATCAAAGAGATCAATACTCTGCTGGAGAAGATAGCTCGCTTGAATGAAGATATCGCCGCCGACGGGGCTGCCAAGGTGCCTTCGGCCTCGCTATTGGATAACCGGGATGCCGCAATAGCTGAATTATCTTCACTCATTGATATCCGGGTAGTGATGGATGACAAGGGCCTGGCCAATATCTCGCTCTCTCAGGGGCAGCCGCTGCTGAGTGGTATTGTTCCGGCAACACTCAAGGGCGTGACAGATCCGGCAAATCCCAAGCAAATCAATTTAGAGCTCAGTTTTGGCCAGTCTCAGTTTAAGTTACAGGAGACGGGTGGTCAGCTGGGGGCTCTACTCAACTACCGGGATACCAACCTGAAACAGAGTCGGGCTTTCTTGGATGAACTGGCAACCCAGTTGGCACAACAGATGAATGACATTCAGGCTAAAGGCACAGATTTGGCCGGCAATAAGGCGACCCAAGCCATTTGGCACTTGGATGCTTCCAACCCGGCGGGCAGTCTGCGGCTCAATCAGGGCCTGAACTCCGGCGATCTGGCCTTCGGCCTGGATGGCACTCCGGGGGATAACAGCAATCTCAAGGCCTTTGTGGCCTTGGCCAATCAGGAGCTGGACTTTGCCTCCATGGGCAGTCGAGCCACTCTGGGTAATGCCTATGCCAGTAAGGTGGGTGAGCTGGGCAGTATTTCCCGGCAAGCGCAGCAAGAGAGCAAGACAGCGCTGGCACTACAGAAAGAAGCACAGAGCCAATGGGCCAGCACCAGTGGCATCAATTTGGACGAGGAAGGGGTCAACCTGATCGTTTATCAACAGTCATACCAGGCCAATGCCAGGGTGATAGCCACGGCCGATAGGCTGTTCCAGTCCCTGCTGGACAGTATTTAAGGAGTCCTGAATGCGGGTAGCCATGTTTAATATGTACAGTGCCAACTTGCACTCAATGCAACAGACACTGAGTCAACTGGGGCAACTGGATCAACAGCTGTCCAGTGGCAAGGCCTTGCTGCGTCCTTCCGATGACCCCATAGGCAAGGTAAAAGTGCTCAACTGCGAGCGGGACCTGGCCAAGACTTCACAGTACATAAGCAATATCGACAGCCTGTCGACCAGTCTCGGGCGGGTGGAAACTTATCTCGATAGCCTGGTGCAGGCGCAGACCCGGATGCGGGAAATTGTCATTTCCGCCAACAGTGGTCAACTGTCGGCCGCCGACCAACAGGGTTATGCCGATGAACTCTCGGCCCTGATGGACACCTGTGTCGATATCCTCAACGCCAGGGATGCCGACGGCAACTATCTGTTTTCCGGCAACCTTAGCCGTACTCCGGCGGTAGCACAGGACAGCAGTGGTCGCTATCAGTTTCAAGGGGATGCCCAGCATCGTCAGGTGCAGATAGCTGCCGACTCCTGGGTCGATGCCAATGTCACGGCGCAGGAGTTCTGGTTCGGTAACGGTAGCCAGGATCTGCTCAATCAAGCCGCCGAGTATGTCGAAGTGCTGCGGGATCCGGCCAAGGCTCCCGGTGATGCCGACTTTGAAGCCGTGGCAGGCGCCATGATGCAGTCTCTGGATGATACTCTCTCCAGTATAGGCGCGGCGATTACAGACATAGGTGGCAAACAGAACCGCTTGAGTCTTGGCAAGAGCAGTCATCAGGAGATGGCACTGTTCACCAAGGAAGTGATAGGCGAAACCGAGGCGCTGGACTATCCGGCGGCAACCTCAGAGTTTCAGATGAAGCTGACGGCCTTGCGGGTGTCGCAGCAGAGTTTTGTCAAAATCAGCCAACTGACGCTGTTCAACCAGCTTTAATCAGGATTGGGGAGACGCCTAACTTGTTCCAAGACTGTCATAGGGTGCCATGATCCATTCGGTTACTGATGCCCTGCAACTGGCCGGGCAGATAAGACCCATCAGCCAGAGTGCCCCCCTGCTCGATATGACAGTGGTCAACAGCACTCAGGAGAGTTGGCGCGAGCTGCTGCCTTATCGGCAAGTGGCGTTCGAGCGCTGGGAGCGGGCCACCCGGCTGCAACATAACATCAGTGCCATGCAGCTGGTGGATGCAGGTTTTGAAGAGGTGCAGCGGATCCTTGAGAGGATGCGGCCCTTGCTGCTTATCAAGCCTTCTGCCGAACAGTTTGAGCGGCTGTTGTCGCTGCAAAAGCAGTTGCAGCAGTTGCAGCCCAGTTATCTGCAGTACCCCTTGTGGGATCCCATGTTCAACATCATCTATCCCAGACGCAGAGCCTTGCGGCGGCGCTTTCGACTTAAGGCGGTTTCCCTGCTGGAGCCCAAACACAGAGAAGAAAGCCTGCAACTGCTGCTGCCGGGTGCCGATGGGCCACAGAGCCTGTCGTTGCAACTGCCGGCCAATACCGACCCGAGCCGTTTGGCACAGTTAATCAACGAGCAGCTGGCGCCTTTGGGTATCTCACTCAATGTCGAAAACCAACAGGCTGTGTTTGAATGCGACGACCAACTGTGGCAACAGCTGCAGGGTAATCTCGGTCTCAGTGGCCAGGGTATGCGCCTGCCGGCCGGTGAGATGCACAATATCAGGCTGGAAGAACTGCTCGACTGGCGCGATCCCAGAGAATGGCGTTTCGACAGCCCGGAGATGTTGCGTCAGACCCGGGCCAAGCTGGAGCGTACTGCGCGGCGGATAGAACACTGGCGTCAGGATTGGCAGGCACAGAAACAGCAAGTCACCAGCAATTTATCGCAGCAACTAGGGGAAATTTCTCTGCCACCTGTGGATGCTTGCTTCGGCTCGCAACTGGAGGCGTTGCTGGCTCAGGCCAACATCGGCCGAGGTCACGCCGAGGATCTGCTCAAATAATTTGGTCTTTTTAAAGTTTTTTTCAATCAGGCTTTCAGTTTGGTTTTTTCGGGTCGCTTTGTTGTTTATGACACAAATACACTCTTCGGGAGAAACAAACTATGTTGTCTGTACATACTAACTATGCCTCTCTGGTTGCCCAGAACTCCGTAAACAAAAACAACAGCCTGCTGTCTACCGCCATGGAGCGCCTGTCTACCGGTATGCGCATCAATGGTGCCGATGATGACGCCGCTGGCCTGCAAATTGCCAACCGTCTGAACGCCAACGTTGTTGGTATGAGCACTGCCAGCCGTAACATCTCTGACGGCGTCTCTATGCTGCAAACAGCCGACGGTGCCCTGAGTGAACTGAGCTCTATCGCCAACCGTATGAAAGAGCTGGCAACCCAACACGCCAACGGTGTGAACTCTGCCGATGACAAAGCTGCTCTGAAATCTGAATTTGATGCACTGACAGCAGAAGCTACCCGTATCAAGACCAACACTGAATATGCCGGTGAAAAACTTTTCACCAAACTGGGTACAGGTGTTGCCATGCAGATTGGTGCTAGCAAGGCTGAAACCATGACAGTGACTCTGGGTGCTCAACCTGATGAAACAGCTCTGGATATTGCCGATCTGGATACCATCAACACTTACATCAATGAAATCGGTACCAACCGTTCTACTCTGGGTGCCAACATCAACCGTCTGGGCCACACTGCCTCTAACCTGGCCAACGTGACCGAAAACACCAAGGCTGCTGCCGGTCGCATCATGGACGCTGACTTCGCCAACGAATCAGCTGCCATGACCAAGAACCAACTGCTGGTTCAAGCCGGTACCAACGTACTGTCCCGTGCCAACCAGAACACTGGTCTGGTTATGGGTCTGCTGGGCTAAGCAAACATTTTGTTCCAAGCGCCGTCAGTCAAGATGGCGCTTTTTTTTAAGCTCGACAAAGAAACGGCGGAAGAGCTGATTCCTGTTTGAGGCCTTCCGAGGAAGAGACTGTACCAAGCTACAGTAGTCACTCTTAAATAACTTTCAAATTTTACAAAGGGTTAGCTTTGCCGTTTGAATGGCATACCTCTTGCTATCCCCGAATATTCCAAGGACACGAGTCTGTGTCTATGAGGAGTTGAAAATGATTTCCGGAATGAGTGGTGCCCAATTCGCGCAGCAGCTGATCAGTGCCGAGAGGGCCGGTAAAGACAATCTCTATCAAAGCAGCAAAACGGGCTACCAGAAACAGTTGGATGCCTACACTTTGCTGGATAAGGGGCTCGATCGTCTTAACAGCAAACTGACAACCCTGGGGACCGATGCCTTCAAGGGCAATATCGCCGAGGTCACAGATGAAAACATCTATGTCAGCAGCTCGGCCAAGGCGCCGCAGGGGAATTTTCAGCTGTCGGTAGAGCAGTTGGCTCAGGCACACCAACTGGTCAAGCCCTTTGCATCGGAAGATGCCACTCTGCCGGCATCCGGGGTTATTCAGATCAGCATGGGTGGCAAGAGCATGAGTGTGGATCTGGCCATGGTTAACAGCGGTGGCAGCGTTTCTGTCAGTGAGCTGCGGGATATGATCAACCAGCATCCCAACAACCCGGGAGTGCAGGCTAGCCTGGTACGCACCGGCGGCCAGGTGCAGTTGATGCTGACCTCGAAGGAAACCGGCAAGGCCAACAGTATTAGTATCAGTCTGGATGGTGCTGACTGGGGCATGGTCGAGACTCAGGCCGCTCAGGATGCCAAGGCTACGCTCAATGGCATGAGTATCACCTCGGCCAGCAACATGCTGACTCAGGTTGTGGACGGGGTAGATATCGAACTGCGTAAGGTTCATGAAGCCGGTGACAGCAGCAATATCAGTATCAAGGCGGATCAAGAAGCCGGCAAAGAGGCAGTTAAAGCCTATGTGGATACAGTCAATGAACTGCTGCGGCAGATAAGTCAATTGACTCGAGGCCTGGGGGTTGATGCCCTGGATGACTCGAAAGACAAGGACGACAAGGATAGCAAGAGCAGCAAGATAGATGAGAGTCAGCTGGGGATCCTCAAGGGTGATACCAGCCTGAGAACCCTGCAACAAAGGCTGCGTGAGCTGAGTTTCCAGGCTGCCCCCAATGGTTTGACTCTGGCCGACGCCGGTATCGAACTGACCCGTAATGGTGAGCTAAAGCTGGATGAGAAAAAGCTGGAAAACGCCCTGAAGAACCAGCCGCAGGCGATCAGTGATCTCTTCGGAGCCAAGGGCGGCATGGTCGATAAGGTTCAGGAGATCACTAAACCTTATACCCGTTTCGATGGCTATATGGATATGAAGAAGAACAACCTGAAACGCCAGTTGGACCGGGTCGAAGACAATATGGAACGCCATAACCGCATGATGGAACAGCGTTATCAGATCTACCTGAAGCAGTTCACCGCGATGGAAACCACCATCAATGAGTTGAACAGCGCCAGTGGATTGTTTTACTGAGGAATTATTCGATGTTTTATGAGCAGGATCCTTTCAGCGGCTACCGTCAGGCCAGCTTGGATGCCCGGGCCGCGGCGGCCAACCCCCATGAGATGGTGCGTATGTTGCTGGATGGCTTGCTGGATGAACTGGCCAGAGCCTCGGGGCATATGGAACGCAAGGCGTTTGAGGCCAAGGGCCAGAGTATCAACAAGTGTTTGAATGTGATCCATGGGCTTGATGTGTTGTTGGACATTGAAAACGGCGGCGAAGTAGCAACCAACCTCAACCGTCTCTATGACTATTGCAGCCGTCAACTGGTTAGCGCCAGTGTCGAAAATAACCCAGAGGCGCTGCAACCTGTGGTGCAGGTTATTCAACAGATTAGGGAAGGTTGGGCCCAACTTGAGTGAGTCTGTGATAGCCCGCTGGCAAGCCTTGGGACAACGCCTGCAACAACAGGCAACGGCCGAAGACTGGCAGGGAGTATGCCGGGTAAACCGGCAGATGATCCAGTTGCTCAGGCAGCAGGGAAAGCCCCGTTCTCAGGCTGAGTTACAGGCGCGCAAACAGTTGGAGCTTTGTCACTCGCAAGTGATGCAACAGCTGCAAACCAAGAGTGAATCGCTACAGCGGCAGATGCAGCAACTGCTGGCACAACAAGAGGGCATGTCCGCCTATCAACTGACCCAACTCAGCCAACCCGAGTTTCAAGAGGGAAACATGAGTAAAGGAGACCTGTATTGAGTATTGCGCTGATCCCGGCGCTGGCTGAAACGCCGGCGAAAAAAGTGCCCTTGTCTGCTCACCCGGACAGCAGTGGCAGAAAGGACTCTTATCGGCAGGAAGAACAGTCTCTTTCTCAGGCCGCGACTCAGCCGGCCAACTCCACAGCTTCCGGTATGAATGCCAAAGCGCAGGGGGCTCAAGAGAAGGGCTCTCAGGTAAAGAGTACTCAAGGGCAAAGCAGCACAGTAGAGGATAAGGAATCAGGGACAGAGTCGGCAGGCGAGATGTCGGCCAGTAGTGTGGTGGTGCAGGAACTCTTGCCGCCTTTGATGCAGCCAACTGCAATCCAAGTGACCACTCCGCCAGGAGCACCCTTGGCGCAATTGCAGGGCCAAGGTCATGATGAAAATACAGTGCCACCTTTGGCCGGCATCACGGCGCAGGGCATTGTGGGCACGCAACAAACCAATCTGTCACTGGCAGGCATCAGCCAACCTGTGGCAGCGAACCCGTTCAATGGTGAGGGCAGAGGTGCGGGTGATATGCGGGGACAAAGCCTGCAATTGGCCGCCGCCTTCCCTCAAGCGGCTACTCAAGTTTCGAGTGCGACAACTGAGGCCAAAGGCACGCCTTTTCTGCCCGTTGGCACCATGGCGCAGACCGCCATGCCGTCGCAACAGCTAACGGTCAATGCCGCGGCGCAGCTGGCGGCCTGGCAGGCCGAACCTTCCAGCAAACCTGTGGCTGAGCTTGGTCTGCAGCCGGAGGTTGCCGCATTGACAAGCGAGCGCCCGGGCGTGAGCCAGTGGGGCCCCTTGCCTCTGAGCGCTCAGGGAACTCAGGTGCAGCATGCCAGAGAGCTGTTGCTGCCACTCAGAGATCAACTGCGTTTTCAGATAGATCAACGTATTCAAACCGCCGAGCTGCAGTTAACCCCGCCCGAGCTTGGACGGATAGAACTGAACATTCGCCTCGACGGTGACCGGCTGCATATTCAGATGCATGCGGCCAACAACCATGTGCGCGATGCTCTGCTCAGCGGCCTGGAACGCCTGCGCAGTGAACTGGCCATGGAACACAAAGGCAACATTTCCCTGGATGTAGCCACCGACAGCGAGCGACACCAACCTGAGCAGGATGCCAGAGAAGGGTATGCCGGCGCGATCGCTTCATCCCGGGTGGACGAAACCAAAGGTGACACAGAAGCCGAGCGCAGACGCGATAGGCAACTGAACCTACTGGCCTGATGATAGAGATGAAAGATTGATATGAAACGAAATTTACTCATAGTTGCGTTACTTATTCTGGCCACTGGAGGCGGTTTTTTCATCGGCCATCAGCCGCCCGCATGGTTGGGGAAATGGTTATCGGCGGAAGAAGAAGTGCAACCACAGGCCAGTTTTTACCCGCTGGATAAGATGATTATTTCGGTACCGGGTGATGAATATCCCCACTACCTGTTGCTCGAGCTGGCGCTCAAGTCCCGCAGTGACAATGCGGCCCAGGAGATCAAGGCGGCCGATCCACTTATTCGCAACACCATGATGCGAATGTTCAGCAGCAAGTCTTTCAACGTGCTGAATCAACCGCAGAATCTGGAAACGCTGCAACTGGAGGCCAGAGAATCCCTGATCAAGGTGCTGACCAAAGATCAATTTACTCTGGATATTGAAGAAGTCCTGTTCACCCGTATGGTCATCCAGTAAAGGAGGCGCCTTGGACAGTGAGATGACAGCCTATGATTTGGGTTATCAGGCGTATGGCAATGAGCGGCAATCCGAGCAGGCGTTGTTACATCAATATCTGCCCTTGGTAAAACGCACAGTTTGTTCCCTCAAGAGTCATTGTGGCCCGCTTATCGGCCAGGAGGACATGGAGCAGATAGCTCTGATGGCCCTGCTGGAGGCTGCCCGGCGCTATCCGGGTGAGTATGATGCCGGCTTTATCTCCTTTGCCGGCCAGAGGATCCGTGGCGCCATTCTCGATGAGCTGCGGCGCCTGGATTGGCGGCCACGCTCGGTGCGCCAGCAGGCACACTCATTCAACGATGTGGTCAGGCAGTTGACCCGGGAGTTGGGCCGTTACCCGAAAGACAGTGAAGTCACTGCAAGAATGGGCCTGACCCAGGAAGAGTACCGGGATTACCTGCATGCAACCCTGGCAGAATCCATGACCAGTTTGGATGAGATGCTGGGAGAGGGTTTGTCACTGGGCGGTCAGGACAAGGAAATTGTCGATTTTGAACGCAATCAGCTGTTAATTGCGGCAATCAAGCAACTGAGCAACAGAGAACAGGTAATTCTGTCGCTTTATTATCAGCATGAACTCAATCTCAGAGAGATTGCAGCCACCCTGGGGTTAACCGAAACCCGGATATGTCAATTACACAAGGTTGCCGTGCGCCAGTTACAGGCGATTTATCGGCAGGCTCAACTCTGATTTGGAAGCCTGATAATGAGTAAGTTTGTTGGTTTAATGGTGATTTTAGTGTGTGTCTTCGGCGGCTATGCCTGGGCCGGCGGCAATCTGCTGGCCTTGTGGCAACCGGCAGAAATCCTGATCATCCTCGGTGCCGGCATCGGCTCTTTGCTGATTGCCAACCCCCGCGCTGTGCTGGTGGAGCTGTGGCAGCAGTTGCGCCAGATCGCCAGACAGGATACTCCTGAGCCGGAACTCTACCCTCAGCTGTTTGGCCTGATGAACATGCTGATGGCGCAGATCCAATCCCAGGGGATGAAGGTGCTGGATGCCCATATCGAAAATCCGGACGAGAGTTCGTTGTTTTTGATGTATCCGGTGGTGCTTGAACACCATCAGTTGCTGCAGTTTTTGGTTGATAACCTGCGCCTGCAGTCGATAGGTAAAATCTCTCCCCACGATCTGGAAATGATACTCGAGGAAGAGATCCACAGAATCGAAGAAGACAGCCTGCGCCCCTCGCTGGCTCTGGGACGAATCGCCGAAGCCATGCCGGGATTCGGTATTCTGGCGGCTGTGATGGGGATCATCATTACCATGTCAAACATTGATGGCCCCATCAGCTTGATCGGGGTCAAGGTAGCGGCCGCTTTGGTGGGCACCTTTATTGGGATCTTCGCCTGTTATTGCTTGCTCGAGCCATTGTCAAAGGCGCTGGAGCATCAAGTGGATCGGCAGATCAGCCAGCTCAAGTGTATTGCCGCCATGCTGACGACGTTCGCCAAGGGCAAACCGCCGATACAGGCGATAGATGCCGGCCGCAAACAGATCCAGACCGAGAGCCGCCCCAGCTTTGTGGAATTGGAACAGATACTGACAGAACAGAGAAGTTAATGGCACCAAGACAGGAAACTATCATTGTCCGTCGTGCTCGGGCGGGCAAACAACACGGTGCTCATGGTGGCGCCTGGAAGGTCGCCTTTGCCGATTTTACCCTGGCAATGATGGCGTTGTTTTTGGTGCTGTGGATCATGCAGGTGGCAGATCAGAAAGAGCGGGAAACCGTGGTTAAGTATTTGAATGGTGAGTTGTATCCCTCCGGCGATATCAACCCTTTCGATCTGCGTAACATCCCCTCGCTCATCGATCTGCAAGGGCAACCCAGTGTGCAGCAACCTGTGGTTCCTACCCCGGCCAGTGGTGATGAGATGCGTGGCCCTGCGCTGCGCACCCATGTACCAGAAGGCAAGTGGCAGCCCAAGGCCGGTATGGGGCCCAAACTGAATGCCATTATCCCAGGTGAGTTCGCCACTCAGGTGCAACTGGAAGTGTTGGCGCGGCAGATCCAGCGGGTCGTCGACCAGGCGGGTATGGGGAAAAACGTACAGTTGGACGCAGTGCCTCAGGGAATAAGGATCCGCATTCACGACAACAATGAACAATCTATGTTCAAAGTGGGCCAGGCGCAGATGCGGCCCTATTTTGAAGATCTGTTGTTGGCCTTGGCGCCTGTTTTACAACAGGTGAAAAATCAACTGATCATCTCTGGCCATACCGACTCGCTGCCCTATGTCGGTCGCAGCTATACCAATTGGGAGTTGTCCAGTGAGAGGGCGCTGATCGCCAGGCAAACCATAGAGTTTGGTGGCGTGCGTCAAGGGCAGATTCTTCAGGTTAACGGCATGGCCGACCGGGTACCCTTTATCGATAATGAGCCCTTTAACCCGGCCAATCGCAGAGTGGAGATACTGATCCTCACCAAGGAAGCTTCCGAGCAGATCCAGAGCCTGGCGGGCGGAAAGGCACTCTTTGAGGCCAATGAGGCGGCCCGCTTTAATCAGCCAAGGGACAGGTACCAGTGATGACGGACAATAGCAGTGACGAGGCGCAGCGACGCGAGCATTTGCGTATCAGCCTGAGGCTGGGTAATGACGCCGACTTCCTGCTCGACTGTGATGGCATGACGGTGCAACTGGGACACTGGCACTGGTGGCGCCCCGGCAAGCTGGGGCTTGGAAATATCAAAGATATCAGCCGCGGCGGGGTTGGTTTGATCTCCGCCTGCCGTTTGCATCAGGGCATGAAACTGAAATTGCTGCTGAACGATGACCTGGTGTTACCCATCAGCATAACCCATTGCCGACAGTTGTACGGTCCACTGTGGTTTTACGGCGGCCGTTACCTGGAGCTGTCGACAGAAGATCTGTACCGGGCACTGCGCTTGGTACAGCAGCACAGGCGCAAACTGCGACAGGGCCGGCGCCAGCCTGTTCTCGAGCCCTGACTTAGCCTTGGCTTAAGCTTCCTGGCTGTGTTGCCTGAGAATCGTCAGCAGTTCCTGTGGTAGTTTGGCCTTGGTGCCTTTCTTGAAATCGTACATCACGGCGACAGAGCTGCCTGTAGTGGTAATGGCTCGCTGCGCCTTACTGTACGCCTCGTAATGCATGGTAAACCTGTCTTCACCTATGTCGCTTATTCTGATCCCTATCAACAGGGTATCCGGGTAGGTGACCGGGCGCTTGTACCTGGCCTGGTTTTCGCTTATTACCGGCCCCATTCCCTGTTTGTACATCTCACCCAAGGGAAAATGGCGGTTGAAGAAGTCGATTCTGGCGGTCTCAAAGTAGCGGAAATAGACCACATTGTTGACGTGTTGCAGGGCATCCATTTCGCCCCAGGCCACCGGGATTTGTGAGTGTTGTGGGTAACGCTGAGTAAAATTTTCCATATTTAAACGACCGTTTTATTTTTGTTGGCTCAGGATAACAACAGCGGCTCTCTGTCTCAAGAGGGAACTACATTCCGTACAGGCGTTGATTTTCCGGGATACGAAATAGGTGTTGTAAACAATAAGGGGAGCCATTGGCTCCCCTTGATTTAGCGGCTAACTCTGCTTGTTATCAGTCAATCTTCAGCTCGGCGAAACTCTTCACCTGCCGGAAATCACCTGTGCGTTGTCCGGCCTCTCGTACCATTTGGCAGGTGATCAGCCCGGCAGCGGCAGCAGCCTTGAGTTCGTCCACCATGTCGGAGACAAACAGTATCTGCTTGGGGCTCAGACTTATGGTGTTAATGATGTTGCAGTAGGCTTGCTTGTCCAGCTTGCCGCCGGTGCGGGTATCAAAATGACCGTTGAACAGCTCGGTCAGATCGCCGCCGTCACTGTGGCTGAACAGTAACTTCTGGGCTTCCACTGAGCCGGAAGAGAAGCTGTATATCCTGAGTCCCTGAGCCTTGTATTCCTTGATGGCTTCAATGAAGTCAGGATAGATGTGACCTGTGAACTCGTTCTTGGCATAGCCCTGTTTCCAGATCAGGCCCTGCAGCGTTTTCAGCGGCGTGGCCTTGCGGTCTTCGGCAACCCACTGCTGGAGTATTTCTGTTACCCGCGGCAGATCGGCATCCGGTTCCAGCGCCATCTCTTTGGTGTCGCTGATACAGTTTTCTACCAGGATATTATCTTGATAGCGTTCCAAAAATTCCGGCAATGCCTTGGCCGAATAGGGGAAAAGCACATCCTGAATAAAGTTTAGATCTGTCGTAGTGCCGGCGGTGTCGACGACTATGGCTCTGATACCCATAAGGTGAATTACTCCAAAAAGTGCTGTTTTCTGTGCAGATCCTAAGCTTTATTGGCGCGCTTGACCAGCTTCTTTAACCCTTTGTTTCCCCCCAATTTTACATTTTGGGCGGCAGGCCAAGCCCTGAGGCCGGATGTGAGGTATGCAGGTGTTAAGTGATTGAAGCTCAATGGAGAAGTCGCCTGCTGCAGGCAACAAAAAGCCCGGCACATAGGCCCAACGTAGTTCACTTAAGCGGAGCTGCCTTGTGATTAACAGGATATCGGGTCTTTGATATTTTTACCGCCCTAGGCCGATTTGGCTTAGGGCGTTTGTCTATAAACAGGATGGACAAGTCTCCTCGCAGACTGTTTAGACGCTTCGGCGTATTACCTGGTGACACCGCTTTGCTCATGACTTTGAGCTGACTTGCGATGAACTGACAAGCGTACTTAAAGCTGATTTCATTGGGCATTCGACCGTGCTCTACTGCCGCCTGACTCGCTTCTCGTCTCACCAAGTTATAACCAAGCAGCAGCCCC
>NZ_JADP01000015.1:0-118250 GCF_000518445.1 Shewanella sp. 38A_GOM-205m
AAACACTCAAGCTTGGCGGAAGTCTCACCAGTAAGTGAACATGGTCTATCTGGACATTTAGCTCTACTATCCGACACTTCTTCATGCCGCTATAGATATAAATACTGCGACAAACCTCCTGCCCAACTCGGCCCTTCAAGATCCTGTGTCTATACTTTGGCGTCCATACAATGTGATACTGACAGCGATAGAAGACGTGCGATGCACTTTCATATCGGCTCATACTGCTTACTCCTTGATTTGCTGGTAACAAACCGAGTCAGTATGCAGTATGGGCACTCTTCGGGCTGAGCCCCGACTTGACGATCACCACCTCCATAGGAGGTGGTTTTGGGGTAACAATAAAAAAGCGCCTTTCGGCGCTTTTTTGAACAGCTCAATCTGTAATCAGAGGGTATAGCGAATACCTATTGCAATGCCATCATCTTCAGACAATTCCATCGCAGCCTCTTCGGCGCCCTTGAAATCAGAGAAGTCTTTACGGCCTTCAACATACAATACGGTATTGGCATCCCATATATAGTGAACACCCATAACCACAAACTGACGCTTGAACACATCACCACCATAAGCCTGCTCGTAAGCATCGCCGGCGTTCAGTAAGTTGTATGAGACAAAGGTACGAATATCATTGTCAAAGCGGTACGAAACCAGAGTTTCAACACCATAAGATTCAGGGATCAAACGCCCCAGATTATCTGTATCGTGGAACTCGTTCTTGTTGACGTTGGCAGCGGCATACAAACCTTGATTATCCCACCCACCCCAAGTAATACCTGCACCATAGATATAGTCAGACTCGGAGAAAGTACTGCCATCTGCGCGGGTCGCTTCAAACTCACCATAGTTATAGCCAGCCATCAGGCTGAGATCTTTGCTGACCGCATAGGTCAAGGCAATGCCATAGGTGTTGTTGAATTCCACCTTGATGGCGGTTCCGGCAGTCGCAGCTGTGCCGGTAACAGGCGCATGATCCCTTGGCGGGAACGGGTTGGTACCTGAACTTTCATCCATCAGGAAGTCATCGTGCTTCAACTGAGTCTGGATGGCAAAACTGAAATCGCCAAAGCTGTTGCGATACTGAACCGTCTTATCACCACGACCGGTACCATTGATGGCGCCATCATCCTTGTTATAGGTATAGACACCGGCAGCGTTACCATCCCACACAAAGCCATAGTTGGTGTTGTACACCACGTCATACCAGGCGCCCCACTGTTTACCTATGGTCAGGGTGCCGTACTTGTCGTGAGAAAGTCCCGCATAACCAAGACGATTGTAGAAGAAATCATCCTGGACTGATTCAAACTTGCTGCTATAGACAATATCGCTGTTACCGAATGGGTTGACACCCCATTCAAGCATCACAAACGCATTCCAGCCGTGGGTCAGCTCACGTTCAAAGCCAAAATTGATCCTGGAAGCACCATTGACGACTTCCGTTTCACCCTGAGTATTGATTACTCGGGCATCAACGAAACCGCCGATAGAGACTGCATTTTTTTGATCTTTGTAGATTTCAATAGCTTGAACCGATGGAACGGCCAAGAGTCCTACCAGGACGGATGCGATGAGAGTCTTGTTCATTTGCTGTTAACCTTAAGTGTTTTCAGTCTGCCTACCCCATTCCGTTGTTTTATTTCCTTCCAAGGGTGGCGAAGATTAGCAAAAGGTCAGTAAAGCGGCAAAGACAAAAATCACATTTTTTATTAGTTTTACCTTAAAAAAAACCACAAGAACCGATAAAACCCAGCAATAAAACCATTTATTAACTTTTTTAACTTTTTGAAACAAATTAAGCGTCAGATTAAACTCATTTGTCCCGTGCTGATTGATGTGAAACTTTCTTTCATTATGGAAAGTATTGGATCGGCTATCGGCTTGATCTGTCTTTCGATGTAGTAGTCATAATCAATGGCAGAACGCCTGAGGGAAACAGCTTCGGGGCCATTGATTGTTACCAGGTAATCAATCCGGGTGCCCAAACGGCCATAACGAGGGTCGCCGGTCTGCTCCAACAGTTGTCTAGCGGCCTTGACATGGGGTGATGCTTTGGCCTGATAGGCATCCAACTTACGCCTTAGCCGCTTGGAGAAAACAAGCTCGCTATCATAGTCACCGCGTTTGAGCGCTTCTATTTCTGTGGCCAGAAAGCCCACCACATCCAAGCCATTGAACATGCGCCGGTACAGCTCGTACTGCACTCGTCTGGCCAGGGGACTCCAATCACTGCGAACCTGCTCCATGCCTTTGAAGATGATATCCAACTGACCTTGACTATTGCGGCTGGCACCGACATAGCGCTTTTTGGAGCCTTCTTCCGAATCTCTGAGGGTGGGCATCAGAAACTGTTCATAATGGCGCTCAAACTCGAGTTCCAGATGACTCTGCAACTGAAAATGCTCCGCCAAATGCTGTTGCCACTTGGCGGTTATCCTGGCAGCCAACTCCCTGCCGAAGGCTTGCGGATCTGTTATATCATGCTGCTGTCCCAGCCAAACAAATGTCGAATCTGTGTCGCCATAGATGACACTCATGCCTTCGTCCTCAATCCAACGTTTGGTCTGCTGCATGATTTCATGGCCGCGCATGGTAATTGAGCTTGCCAATCGGGCATCGTGGAACACACAGCCCCGAGAGCCCAGTACCCCATAAAGCGAATTCATGATGATCTTGATTGCCTGAGACAGGGGAGCATTGGCTTGGGCCTTGGCGCTTTCCCGCTCTTGGGCCAACTTGGCGATAAGCGTTGGCAAGATAGGTTGTTTGCGACTGAATCTGGCACCGAGAAAGCCGGGAACCGTCTCAACTTCGGGTTCACCCATGCCCTGCACCAGCCCCATGGGGTCGATTAAAAAAGTACGGATAATCGAAGGGTATAGACTCTTGAAGTCCAGCACCAGAATGTCCCGGTAAAGGCCCGGAATGGAGTCCATCACATAGCCGCCGGGACTCTCCAGACCATCACTGGCCGGTGCTGCCGGCGCCACAAATCCGCCGCGGTGCAAGTGTGGCAGGTAGAGATGATTGAACGCCGCCACCGAAGCCCCTACCCGGCCAAACTCCAACCCGGTCAGCTGCGCCCGGGCCAAAGCAAAATTCAATAGATCGGTTTTATCGAAAATATCCAGTACCAGACGGCAATCGGTCAGATTGTAGTGGGCCAATGCCAATTTATCCTCTTGAAAGAGGTGGCTTATCTCCTGACCGCGATCTTCAACTTTATCTATCGCCTTGCCCTCACTCAAGAGTGCGCGGGAGACGAACTCGAGCGAATAGCGCTCAAACTGATAGAAGGCGGCCTTGAGCCAGTCTATACCGTCCAGCACCACTCTCCCGGGCAAGGAGAGGGTTTCCGGTCGATACTTGCCTTCCACCAACCAGGACATGGGCATGCCTGCGCGCCCAAGCCGTGCTTCAATACCATGATGGGCGTATCGTCGGCTCAGCAGTGCCAGGTCGAAATTGACAACCGACCAACCTATGATGATGTCCGGATCCCAGATACTGAACCAGTCAACCAAAGCCTGCAACAGGGCTGCTTCATCCCTGACCCAGTGGATATAGTCAGGCCCGTCCTGGGCTTGGCCTATCATGTACACGCGCTGAAACAGCTCTCCTTCGCGGTCACGACCGTAGAGTCCGGCGGAGTAGAGTTCACCCTGCATGCTGCATTCAAGATCGAGGGAAATAACAGCCAGACCTATATTGTTCAGCGAGGCTTTCCTGGCGCGACTGGCAACAAACCGCCTCAGCGCACCGCTTTCCTCGCTGAAATAACCGTAAAACTCGGCATCGAGCGCAATAAAGCGTTCAATCAAGAAACGCTGCTGGGGTTTAAGATCGGCTTCATACAAAGGCATCCCCTGATCCTGGGCCTGCTTTTGCAGCAACCGCATCTGTTGCCGACTGCGACTGTAAAGCGCTGCAACCTTCTCTTTGGCGAAGTTTCTCAGCGCCAGCGCCTGGGCCCTCACCTGGCTTAAACCCTGGCATAAAACCGCCGCATCCTGCTCTTTGGCAAAGCAAACTTGTTCCTGCCCCGGCACCTCAACCAACACAGGCCCCTGCTCAGTGGCCAGATAGTACTGCAGGCATAGCCCCTCGTCTCTCTGAGCCAGATGACGAGTAAGAATACGGCCCTTAAGGGTTTGCGGCGTGTTTTGGGGCATGAGTCGGGACAATCGCGTTTTAGAGGTTTATTAGCATAAGAAATTACTGGTAATATATACAGGATAATTTTCCAGAACCGAGTCTCATGCTAGCAGCCCATGTAAAGACCCAGATCCGTGAGATCTACAAGGACATTGCCTCTGCACTGCCCAACTTCCGTTCCCGCCGGGAACAGAATTATATGGTGGCGGAGATCTCCAAGACACTTGCCGGTGAATACGACAAGCAGCGGCGCATCATGGTGATTGAAGCGGGAACAGGTATAGGTAAATCCCTGGCCTATATTCTGGGAACCATTCCCCTGGCGCTGGCCAGCAAGAAAAAAGTCTGTATTGCCACCGCGACAGTGGCGCTGCAGGAACAGTTGCTGCATAAAGATCTGCCGTTTTTTCTGCAACACTCCAAACTCAACTTCCGTTTCGGTCTGGTCAAAGGGCGTCAGCGTTACGTGTGCCTGGCTAAGCTTGAGATGTTGGTCGGTGATGGCAACGGCAGCCAGATGGCCATGTGGCAGACCAAGCCGGATACCTCACAGGTTGAGCAGTTGCAGGCGCTGCTCAAAGACTATCAGGATGGCCGTTGGAATGGTGAGCTCGATACCCTCAAGACACCGCTGCCGGACCACCTGTGGCAACAGATAGCCTGTGACAAACACAGCTGTCATCGCCAACTGGCCAGTCACAGCCACTGCCCCTTCCACAAGGCCCGCGAAGATATTGACACCTGGGATGTGCTTATTGCCAACCATAGTTTGTTACTGGCCGACCTTGAGCTGGGTGGCGGTGTGATTCTGCCGGATCCGGAAGAAGTCTATTACGTTATCGACGAAGCCCATCACCTGCCGAATGTGGCCAGGGATTTCTCCAGCGCCCAGGCCACGCTCAGGGGCGCCTGTGATTGGCTGGAGAAAGTCAGCAAGACCACGGCCAAACTGCAAAACCAAATAAAGAGCAACAATATCATCGCCCCGGCGCAGGCGATGCTGGATCGCATCGAAGAATTAACCGGTCTGCTGAATCAGGTTGCCCACTACTGTGATACCCAACCCAAACTCTTTGCCAACCCGGAAAACCGCCTGCGGTTCGAACATGGCAAGCTGCCGGACGCCCTGTTGATTCAGGCGGAAAACCTGGCCACGGCCTCCAACGATGCCCTCAAGCAATTCAACAAGATGCAGGCTATCCTCAGCGAAAGCGTCAAGGATGGTGAATTGCCAAGGCATCAGGCGGAAGCCCTCTTGAGTGAAACCGGCTTTATGATGCAGCGCCTGGAAAACCTGCAAAAGCTCTGGAAAATGATGGCCAAGGAGGACAGTCCCAAAGGTGCCCCCACCGCCCGCTGGATTGAAGCCCTCAGCGGCAAGCAGCAGGACTACCTTTTCAGTGCATCGCCAATCGAAGTCGGCTATATGCTGGAACATATGTTGTGGGAAAAAGCCGCCGGCGTCGTGCTATGTAGCGCCACCCTCAGAGCGCTGAACCGCTTTGAGCATTTTGCCTATCAGGTTGGCCTGTCACTCAATGATGGCAGTCGCTACCTGGCGCTGCAATCTCCTTTCGATTTTGAAAACAACGCCACTCTCTACCTACCGAAAATGCGCACCGAGCCAACCGAAGACGCCTACACAGAAGAACTCGCCAGCCAGATAAAGCAGTTGGTGGAGGGGGAAATGGCCACTCTGGTGCTGTTTGCCTCATACTGGCAGATGGAAAAGGTGGCCGATCTACTGCGCAACAAGCTGGTATCCGAACCGTTGATCCAGGGCAGTGCCCCACGCCAACACTTGCTCGAGCAGCATAAGCAGAAATGTGACAAAGGCGAGCCCAGCATTATCTTTGGTACCGGCAGTTTTTCCGAGGGTCTCGACCTTCCCGGCGACTACCTGACCAACTTAATAGTGACCAAGCTGCCGTTTGCCGTGCCCACCTCGCCGGTAGAGCAGGCTCATGCAGAATATGTCAAAATGAAAGGCGGTAACCCGTTTTTACAATTGACTATTCCGGATGCGTCACGGAAACTCATCCAGAGTTGCGGCCGCCTGTTGCGAAAAGAGCAGGACTATGGCCGAATAACCATATTGGACAGGCGTTTGGTAACCAAAAGATACGGGTCGTCGCTGCTCGATGCCCTGCCGCCTTACCGCCGCGTTATCGAATGATGCGCTCAATCAGGATGTAAAGTGGATATTCTGCTCGAACCCAGCAGCTGGGCCATATTGGCCGCAGTCGGCCTGCTGGCCGGATTTATTGATGCCGTAGTCGGTGGCGGCGGCCTGCTGTCCATTCCCGCCTTGCTGACCGTGGGCATGCCGCCTCATCTGGCGCTGGGGACCAATAAACTGGCGGCCTGCTTCGGCTCTTCCATGGCGGCATTTACCTACTACCGCAAGCAGTTGCTGACGCCAAAGTTCTGGCTGTTCGCCTTTATTGCCACCGCCGTAGGCGCCGTTATCGGCAGCATTGCCGTTTATCTCATCGATACCCGTTGGCTGGAAAAAATTCTGCCATTGCTTATTATCGCCATCGCGCTCTATTCGCTGTTTTCACCCGGAGCCATGGGCTGCAGCCAGTGTAAACCCGTCACCGAAACGCCGGCGAAACATAAACAGATACTTCAGGGGCTGGGGCTTGGCGCCTATGACGGCTTTGCCGGCCCAGGCATTGGCGCCTTTTGGGCAGTCAGCTCGACCGCGCTTTACCGCCTGCCCTTCCTGCACAGCAGTGCCTTGGCCAGAGCGATGACTTTTGTCAGCAATATCACGGCATTGATGATTTTCCTGCTGCTAGGTAAGGTGCACCTTTTGGTCGGTGTGGTGATGGGCTTGTGTATGATGCTGGGTTCTTATATCGGCGCCCACTCGGCTATCCGCTTTGGAATGCCGTTTATCAGGCCACTCTTTATTGCTATCGTGGTGCTTATCGCCGCCAATCTAGCCTGGAGTGCCTGGTTTTGAACACCAACCAACTGGTACAACGCCTGCGGGAACAACTCAGGCAGTTGGAGCAGGAAGTGCTGCAGCATGATGCCTCTTTGCCACAGGCGCAGCGCAAACTGCTGCAGGATACAGAACGCTTCAACAGCGAACTGTTTATTCAGCATGGTGCCCAACTCTATCCCTGCGTGGAACAGCTGCACAAGAGCATAGATCAGCTGGAAAAACAGTTACGCCATCAGTTGGCCCAACACACTATCGCCTTAAGCTGCGAACGCATTCAGGACAGGTTTGTCGCCCTGAAACGGGCCTTGGGAACCACAGGTCTCAACGCCAGGATCCAGAAGCTGCAGCAGGCCAGTAAGCGGCAAAGCTATCAACAACGTCAAGGCCGCCGGCATCAGGAAAGTGGTTTTGGCTGGATAGCCGCAGGTGTTATGCAAAACAGCCATCAATTGTACAAAGAGCTGAACAAACATCTGAACTGGGCCAAAAAAATAGAACAAAAGATTGAACAATTGCAATCAAAGCTTGAAAACTGTCATAGTACTGACAAAATCCCCGTCCAGAATGACATCCTTTTGATGCATCGCCGCCTCGGTAAGTGCAGGCAGGCGATCAGCTATATTGAAGATCGCATTCAGGCATTTGAACGTCCGCATCAGAGTTACAATCGTTAAGGAGCAACAATGAAACTACGCTTGACCGCCTCGGCCCTACTGGCCCTGCTCAGCACTTCCTCGGTATTTGCGGCCAATCTGACCATCCCTATGTCTTTTGAGTATCTGGCACTGGATGGCAAGGAAATTGAAACCAGCAACTTCAACCACAAATCTGAGCTGCCACTGTCCGAAGGTGTCCACAAGATTGCCATTCGTTATCATGACATGATCGATGACGAGTTTTCCGACAGTCAGAGCTTCGTTAAGTCTTCTCCTTTCATTCTGACCCTGAAAGCCGAAGGCGACAACGAGTACATCCTCAAGCCTGCCGATGGTGACTACGTCAAGAAGCCCAAAGAGTTTGCCAAAACCCCTCAGGTCGTCATTACCCGCGCCGATAAGGGCCAGGTCAACTACCAGGTGGAACTGACTCAGCTGAAAGAAACCTCGTTCCTGTCGCAACTGTTCAGCGGCAACAATGGCCCTGATGTTGAAACCGCAGCCGCTGCCGTAACCGCAGGCAACATGGCAGCCAGTCAACCGGTAGCACCTGTATCCAAGCCATCCCCCGTCAGCGCCATGACAATGCCAAGCAATGCTCCTCAGGCTGCCGGCCAAAATGGTGACAGTGCCGCCCACGCTCAGCAAATGCTGCAGTACTGGTGGTTACAGGCCGATGAAGCGACTCGCAAAGAGTTCATGAGCTGGGCCATCAAACAGCTCTGATAGATGATCCCTTTGGTATATCACGCCAGCTATTCCAGGCTGGCGTTACCATCCCGGCACAGATTTCCCATCAGCAAATATCAACGCCTGTTTGAGTACCTGTGCCAAACTCCATTTTCCGGGCAATTCAACCTCTGTTCTCCAAAGCCTGCAAACCAAACTGCCCTCGCTTCTGTGCATTGTCCTCAATATGTTGCCGGGTTTATTCACAATCGACTGGATCCCAAGGCGATGCGCCGCATAGGTTTTCCCTGGAGCGAACATCTACTGACGCGGACACTGCACTCAGTCGCGGGTACCGAGCTTGCGGCGCGAAAAGCGTTCGAGCACGGCATAGCGCTGCATATCAGCGGCGGTTACCATCACGCTCACCAGGACTTTGGCAGCGGTTACTGTATTTTCAACGATCTGGTCTATAGTGCCAGACGCATGATAAACCAAGGACTGGCGGACAAGGTTCTGATTATCGACTGCGATGTCCATCAAGGCGATGGTACAGCCACCATGACAGTCGGCGATGCGAATATCATCAGTTGCTCAATACACTGCCGGCAAAACTTCCCCGCCCGTAAAGCAGACTCTCACTATGATATCGAGCTTGAAAAAGACGCTGGTGATGACGAGTACCTCTCAACGCTGGAACAGATACTGCCTTTGCTGATCTTGACTCATAGACCGGATCTCATTCTTTATGACGCCGGAGTCGATGTGCATGCTGAAGATGAACTCGGCTTGCTGCAGCTCAGCCTTGAGGGCATATTCAGGCGGGATATGAGCGTATTGCGTCATGCCAGAGACGCTGCAATACCAATAGCCTGTGTCACGGGAGGCGGATACTGCAAAGACCCTCTACAATTAACACTCAGACACAGTCAGTTATTTCATGCCGCTGCTATGCTATATCGCTAAAGGCTACAAACCAAATGCTATAAACCAAGCGTAATGCAGCAAAACTTTGGGGAGCGTCACCTATGCAGTTAGAGATCCGCAACTACTACGAAGTGATGTTAATGGAAATCCTCGCCGAAGAGGGATTAATGGACGAGCTGCCGGTCGACTATGTGGCCGATCTGGCTTGTATCACGCTCAATCAACTACCAGTGCGCTACATTCACCATTTGGTAGACACCTATTTCTACGGTGACTATCAAGAGCAAGCTAGAATGCGCAACGAAATCTACCAGGCATTAGAGAAATCGCGCGCGTTTTTGAAATCCAAACTGCCCCCGAAACTGGAAACCGATCAGCAAGCGCAGGGGTAGCACAGGCCCAGTTATCAAGAAACACGGACAACTCTGGGTTTGAGCCTTACCAGCTGAAATAAAGTCGCCGCTCTGCGACTATTCTTTTATTTCTTGGCTGCCTTGTTTTGGCCGTTAACGAGTTGATAGCCAAGCCATCTCAGTCCATGTAGCCAGCTGTTTATACCAAACAAAGTGTTAATGGTAGCCATTGGCGCTTCTTCGCTATAGAGGGGCCGCGCTTCTGGCGCATCAAATATCGTGTCAGGAGTAACAGAGATAGGGGTGAAAATCGGCTTTAGCTAGACTCAAAGTGGACCACCTTGTGGACCCCTTAGGTACTTTCAGCACTAACCATTTGAAAAGGTTTGGAATTGGAGGTTCCCCCAGAGCCACACCCCGGCACATGAGTCACTTGCTACGGTTGCTCCCTTCCGGGCCTGGCCGGGTTCACAAGTTATCATTGCGGGGGGACCCTGGGGTCACCACAGATTTGCAGCCTTGCTGCAACGCCGGGGATTATCCATCATGGCCCCGCCGGGATCAAGGGAAATTACTAAGGTTTGCCCTCTGTGGCATTCAAGTGAACATAAGATAAACAAAAACTTGTGTTTATCTCTGCCCTTCAAAGTACCAATAGATGTTTATTCTGCTCGACCAGTTTAGCGCCGATACCCGTGACTTGGGTCAACTCATCAATGGATTTGAATTTGCCTTGGCTGCTGCGATATTCAACAATCGCTTTGGCCTTGGCCTCACCTATCCCTTTCAGTAACTGCAGCTCAGATTCCGAAGCGGTATTAATGTTGATTTTATGAACCTGCGCTTGGCTGGCTTGCGGCGTTTGTGGGGTTTTGTCTTTAGTGGGCTCTCCGGCGTATAGGGGAGAACTCAGGGTGGCTGCAAGTAGCAAAGCATAGAATGGTGTTTTCATATAAGACTCCTGTCATTTGTTAAGGCCGGTATCCCTTTCCTTGGCCTTAAAGAAATGTAGACCAGCGCACGAATATTGCCAAATTATTGCAACTAGACATTAGTACAATAAGTTAATGTGACCAATGTCACCGTTTTAAACTTTCATTCTCTTTCAACAAAGTAAAGGCTGTGCTCCTTAGTTAACCGTTTGAAACAAAAAAACGCTCAAAGGCGATCAATTTATGGTGACGCAACTCTCATATTTGCCGCTTTCGTGATAGATTCCTCATGCAAATGTAGTGGGCATGGTAGTTAACTTACCCAAGAAAGCCCTTTGCCAAATGTGAGCTATGCCCTAAATTGCTTGCCATAAAAACAAGACGAGGAAGTTGAGAATGTCTTTAGAACAAACGGAAAGCTTACCCCCTTCGCAGACAGAGAAGAGCACCCAACAACGTAACATGTTGATCTTGGCTGCAGATATCCTGCTGCTTTTTCTATTGCACAGCTTTTTACCTTTTGAACCCGGGGTAAATACCGGTCTGTCTATCTTGGTATTTGCCGCTGTGCTCTGGCTTACTGAAGCCATTCATCTGAGTATCACGGCGATACTCATTCCGGTTCTGGCGGTATTTTTCGGTGTGTTTGAAACCAAAGCTGCCATGAGCAACTTTGCCAATCCAATTATCTATTTGTTTTTTGGTGGCTTTGTATTGGCTGCTGCCCTGCACCATCAAAAAATCGATACCCTTATCGCCCAAAAGGTGCTGCTGGCTTCCAAAGGTAAACTCAGCATCGCCTGTATGATGTTGTTTGGGGTAACCGCATTGCTGTCTATGTGGATCAGCAACACGGCCACAGCGGCCATGATGTTGCCTCTGGCACTGGGGATCTTGCAGCAACTGGATAAAGAGAGCCAGCACAACACCTATGTCTTTATGCTGCTGGGTATCGCTTACTCGGCCAACATTGGTGGCATAGGCACTCTGGTAGGTAGTCCGCCAAACGCCATCGCCGCTGCCCAGGCCGGCTTGAGCTTCAGCGACTGGCTGGAGTTTGGCCTCTTGACCGTGGCTTTGATGTTGCCAACCATGCTTATCGCCCTTTATCTGTATTTCAAACCGGATCTGTCGGTGGAATGTAAACTGGATATCGAAGATCAAAAACTGAGTTTCCAGGGAAAACTGACTCTGCTTATTTTCCTGGCCACAGTTTGCTGCTGGATCTTCAGTCAGCCTCTATCGGCTGCCCTTGGCGGTATCAGCCAGTTTGACACCATAGTCGCTCTTTCTGCAGTGGTTTTGCTGGCAGGGCTTGGCTTGGTTGGTTGGAAGAAAATAGAAAAAACCACCGACTGGGGTGTGCTGATACTGTTCGGCGGCGGTCTGACCCTGAGTGCCGTACTGAAAGCCACTGGTACCAGCGTCTTTCTGGCCCACTGGATGACAGACATCTTCGGCAGTACCCATATGTCGCTGTTCGTGTTTGCGGTCATTTTCTTTGTGGTAATGCTGACCGAGTTTGCCAGTAACACCGCCAGTGCCGCCTTGCTGGTACCTGTGTTTGCCGCTATCGCCGAAGCATTGGGGCTATCGCCCGTAATGTTGTCGGTGCTCATAGGTATTTCGGCATCCTGCGCCTTTATGTTGCCGGTGGCCACGCCACCCAACGCCATAGTCTACGGCTCAGGCTACATAAAGCAGTCTGAAATGATGCGTGCCGGTATTATCATCAACTTCATCAGTATGTTGGTGCTCTATATCATAGCCCACACCTTCTGGGGCATTTGATTCTCGCAAGCCCGAAAAACAAGGCGAGCCATGCTCGCCTTGTCTCTTTTAACTGATCACTGTCAGTGCCTGCTCCAGATCGGCTATCAGGTCATCCACATCTTCAAGCCCGGCCGATATTCGCAGCAGGCTGTCGCCTATGCCGGCTTTAAGACGCGCCTCTTGGGTATAGGGTGAATGGGTCATGGACGCCGGGTGCTGAATAAGCGACTCACAATCCCCCAGACTCACGGCAATTTTGAACAATCCCAGTCGATTGACAAAAGCCATGGACTGCTCCAAATCGGCCTTCAGCTCAAACGCCAACACCCCACCGGCCCTGCGCATCTGCGAGCCGATAAACTGATGGCCCGCATGGGAAACCAACCCGGGATAATGTACCTTGGCCACGGCTTGATGGGATTTGAGATACTGCGCCAGGCGCTCGGCGTTATCGCAATGACGTTCGAGTCGTACCGAGAGGGTTTTCAGGCCTCGCAAAATCAACCAGGCATCGAAAGGTGATAGCACGGCACCAATATCTTTTAGCTGTTGTTGCTTGATGGCCGTTATCGCCGCTTGTGAGCCACAGATGATACCGGCAATAACATCGCCATGACCATTGAGATACTTGGTGGCGCTGTGAACCACAAGATCGATTCCCAACTGCAGTGGCTGCTGCAGCAGCGGTGTCATAAAGGTGTTGTCCACTATGCTGGTCAGTTGATGGCGCTTGGCGATAGCGGCTATGGCGCGGAGATCATACACGGCCAGATGCGGGTTCACCGGGGTTTCGCAGAAAATCACCCGAGTGTTGGGGCGAATAGCCGCCTCGACGGCCGCGAGATCGGCAAAATCCACCAGAGAAACCTCAATACCGAAGCGGGCAAACTGCTCTGTCATCAATGAAAAAGTACAGCCATAGACAGCCGAGGAAGCCAGCAGATGATCGCCACAGCTCAAGTATGCCAGCAAGGCCGCCGATACCGCGCCCATGCCGGACGCGGCAGCAGCTGCTGCTTCAGCGCCTTCAAGCAGCGCCAGACGCCGCTCAAGCTCGGCAACCGTCGGGTTACCCAAGCGGGTATAGATATAGCCCTCTTCTTCACCGGCAAAGCGGCTACCACCGCTTTGGGCGGTATCAAAACAGAAGGTGGCACTCTGATATAAAGGCGACACCAGTGCTCCGGAAGGCTCGCCCGAGTGGCCGCCATGAATAGCCAGTGTGGCTGAGTGCAGTGCTTTTGGCTGCTTGTGTTGCATGCTTAACTCCCCATGTCAGTCCGACCATCCCTTATATTGTTATTCGGCTTCCCGCCCGGGATGATTCAGTTGTCCTGGCACCAACATACTGAGTCAGCAAGACTTGCCCAAATCGGCAAGCAAAAATCATTACTCCTTGGTTGTAAAATCTTTGTTACGTTCGGTTTTTCTGGCCAGCACTGAGGCGGAAAAATCCTTCAGTTCCAACAGGAGTTCTTTGTGGATCCGCGACAGTTTGGGCTTGCTGGCACTGGAAAATGCCAGCGGCCGACAAAGCGCCATCGCCTGATAGCCAAGTCTCGCCGTCAACAAACCGCCCCCCAGCCCCTGACCAAGCCGCGCCGAAAGCTTGCCGGACATCTCTACCGACAGCAATTGGGTACCCAAGTCGGTGGCAAGCTCTGTGGTGCCGGCATAGAGAATATTAACCAGGATCCCGCGGATCAGCCGAATACGGCTCCAATAACCCAGCTCTACCCCATAACAGCGGGCGATATCCTGGATCATCTTCTGATTGCGCCAGAGGATCAGCGCCATATCCAGTACCGCCAGCGGGCTGGCCGCCAGCAATAGGGCCGATTCGGCCGCATAACGGCGCACCAGCTTCATACCAACCTTGTCGCGCTCGGTCAGCACTACCTGATCAAACAGCTGCAACTGCTCGGCATCATTCTGCTCCGGATTCAGCAGCGTCTGCAGCCTGTCCTGCTCTGGCCCCTTGGGCATCTGCTTGCAAATACCATAGATAAAATCGCGCGCTTCGCCCATCTGCATACTGCCGAGCAGGCGTTGCCCGGTTTGCTGGGTATCTTCCACCTGGCGCAGGCGTTTGAGTTTGCGCCATTCCCCGAAACAAAGCTTGCCTACCCAGGCCAGCACCAAAGCGAGCACCAGGCTGTAAAAACCAAACAGCCAAGGGCTGTCGCGCCAGGCATCGACAAGACCGAGCAGTGTCTGCACTACGACCGCCGCCATCACGCCCAACAGAGCCAAGCGCGCCAACCAGGACCAGCGTTTGGGCTTGAGGGAGATGAGTTCATCTGCCTTGGGCTGTGCACTCAGCACTTGCTCCAGTTCGTCTTCTGTGGGGTATTCAACAAAACCATCGCCTTGGAAATCCTTGGCCGCGGCCAATTCGACGGCGGATTCCGGCTGATGACTGAAAATTCTCTGCGGCGCCAACTCTGTGGTTTGCGCTTCATCAGCATGACTGCCGTTGCCGGCAGCATTATCAACATGCTTTTCTGAACTGTGTTTTGCCACGACTTACCTCAACTTGTCGCCCAAAAGAAACTCCAGCAGGTGATCGAGCCGGATATGTTCATAGCCTAGTTCTGGTTGGCTGTCGGGCGGCGCAAACTCACAGAAATGAAATCCCTGCCTTTGCCAAAACGCTTGCTCAGGCAAGGCTCTGGGCACCTCACCCGGATACAGGGTCACCTTCTGGCCATCGCTCATGCGCCGGCCACAGACCACTTCCACCTCCACGCCATCGGCATCTTTGACCATACCGTGACGGGTTGCCTTGATGGCGCTGATGGCCATGGTTTCCACCCGACTGCCGGCAAATCCGGCCTGTTGCCGACTGGGCGCCAACATGGCGCTGAGCAGTGACAACACATTGCCCTGCTGATCCCGGGTCACCTGATCGACTTTACTGGCGGCAAACAGCAGAGTATCTATTCGGGGAGCAAACAGACGTCGCAGCAGATTGGACTGGCCATACTGGAAGCTGGCGCTGATGGCATTGAGTGCTTCGGCCATATCTTCAAACTGCGCCTTGCCACGATTAAGGGCGCTGAAGCAATCCACCAGAATTAACTGACGGTCGAAACCGGCAAAATACTCCTGATAGAAGGGCTTGACCACTTTGGCCAGATATTGCTGATATCTGTGCCTGAGCACCTGATAATTGCTGCGACGTCCGGCAGATGTCAGTTGCTGCTTATCTTGGAGTTGCTCGGGTAACAGGGGGAAAAAAGCCAAAATTGGCGTACCGGCCAGCTCTCCGGGAAGCAACATTCGCCCCGGCTGGGCTTGATAAAAACCCTGTTGTTGCACCAGATCCAGCAGCAGTAACCGATAACTTTCGGCAATGGCAGCCAGCGCCTGCTCGTCGGCATCGGCGTACAAATCCAGCGTCGCCAGCGCCGCAACAAACTTAGGATAGAGAGGCGAGGCTTCCAGGGTTGATTGCCGGGCAAAGCGGGTTTCGGACCAGCGGTTAAAGTCCTGGCTCAACATGGGTAAGTCCAGCAGCCACTCCCCGGGGTAATCGACTATGTCGAGATGCAGTTTGGCGCTGTCGGCCAGTTTTGCCAGCATCCCTTTGGTAGGCACATATTTGAGCGTCAGCCGCAGCTCACTGATACTGCGGGTCGATGCCGGCCAACTGGGCTTGGCTGCGGTCAAGCTGGCAATCGCAGCATCAAAGTCAAAACTGGCTATGGTCAAATCAGGCTGCAGCTCCCGCCTGACACCGAGTAAACGTCCGTCACGGCACACCTGAAATAGGGGTAAGCCACTGCCATCAGCCTCAGTGCCGGCGCGCAGCAGTCGATCCACCAGCGCGGTAATGAAGGCCGTCTTGCCTGCGCCGGAAAGGCCGGTAACCGCCAACCTAAGATGCCTGTCTGTGGTGCGTTGTGCCAACTCGCGGGTTTTGTGTTTGAGTTTGCCGAACTTTTGCCTGACGCTTGCCATAATTCTCCTGATACAAACAAACGGGGCGGTAAGCACCGCCCCTTGAACAAGGATTTATAGGTTATTGATCTGTCTTTTCAACTCGAACTGCTCAGAGGTGACATGTTGTTCGAGTGCCCTGAGCCTATGCTCCAGTGATTGAAAGCGATTGCTTACATCTCTGAGCGCCTGTTTGGCGGGCTCCCCGGCTTGCCAGACCTTTTTCTTGACCCCAATGTCCTTATGGGTGTCTTTGGCTGTCCAAGGTTTGACATCCAGTATCATCCACAACACCAGATAGGTGATAATCACCATTCCATAGCCACCGAGCACAAGGATTGAAACCGTAGCGACCCGAACCAACCAAGGTTCCAGATTAAAGTACTCGGCTACCCCGGCACAGACCCCGGCTATCTTCCTTTGCTGGGGTATGCGGTAAAGAGTACGCTTGCCTGATTCAGTCATGACGTTGCCTCCATTCCGGGGACTCGGCATCCAGGATGGCTTCCAGCGTTTCAATCCTTTGGCCCATCTTGTCAGCTGTGTCTATCAAGTCGTTAAGCTGTTTGAACTCTGCCTCGGTAAGCCCCTGGCTCACCTGACGTTTACTGCGGTAATGCAGAATCAACCAGATTGGCGCCACAAAGATCATGAAGATAATCAGGGGTGCCAGCAGTAAGTCCATATCCATAAATCACCTCTGAGTCTGTATTATTTTTTGGTTTTGGCGCTATCGCCTTTCACCTTGGCCTTCAAGGCTTCCAGCTCGGCGCTGACAGAATCTTCGGCCTTGAGTGCCGCAAACTCCTCTTCCAGACTGGACTTTTTGCCACCAAGATCATAGGACTCAACTTCAGCCTCCAGCCCTTCGATGCGACGCTCATACTGCTCAAACTTGAGCATGGCGTTGTCGATTTTGCTGGAATCCAGCTGCTTTTTCACTTCCAGGCGTGAAGAAGCGGTTTGCTTGCGCATTATGATGGTCTTCTGGCGAGCCTTGGCATCGGCCAGCTTTTCCTGCAGTTGACCCACTTCCTCTTTCAGGCGGGCAATATGCTCTTCAACCACCTCGAGCTCTTGCTCCAGAGTCTGCGCCAGGGTAGCGGCTTTTTGCTTTTCAACCAGCGCGGCCTTGGCCAGGTCTTCCCTGTCTTTGGTCAGTGCCAGTTCGGCCTTTTCCTGCCAATCCTGCACCTGAGCCTGCACTTTGCCAATACGGCGGAGCAACTCTTTCTTCTCTGCCAATACTTTAGCCGAAGTAGAACGCACTTCAACCAGGGTATCTTCCATTTCCTGAATGATCAGGCGCACCATTTTTTCCGGATCTTCCGCCTTGTCCAGCAAGGCACTGATGTTGGCATTAATGATGTCGGCAAAACGTGTGAAAATTCCCATAATCCTGTCCTCTACATTTATTGTGGGTCTCGGTTCTTGTAATACAGATCCCGTGCCAACTTTTAAACACCATTTAAAATCAATATGTTAATATAAATTTTAACTTTCTCTTTATTTATTTAACCTACCCGCATATTATGATTTTCACCAATTATTAGCGTTAAAGACTAACTATTATCGTGGCCAATCCCTATCAGCAAGACAATCTTATCGGTCAATCCAATGCCCTGTTGGAGGTGTTGGAGCACGTTTCCCAAATCGCGCCGCTGTCCAAACCTGTGCTTATCATAGGTGAGCGGGGGACGGGTAAAGAGCTGATCGCCGAGCGTCTGCACTATCTTTCCCAACGCTGGGATCAGAGTTTTATCAAGCTCAATTGCTCCTCTCTGAGTGAAAATCTACTGGAAAGTGAACTGTTTGGCCATGAGTCCGGCGCATTTACCGGCGCCAAGGGGCGTCATGAAGGCCGCTTCGAGCGCGCCGACGGCGGCACCCTGTTTCTCGATGAGCTGGCCAATACTTCCGGCCTCATTCAGGAGAAGCTGCTGCGGGTCATTGAATATGGTGAATATGAAAGGGTGGGCGGCAGCAAGACCCTCAATGCCGATGTACGCCTAATCTGCGCCGCCAATGAAGACTTACCCAGTCTGGCGGAAGCCGGCGAGTTTCGAGCCGATCTGCTCGACCGTTTGGCGTTCGATGTGATCACCCTGCCGCCGCTGCGCTGCCGCCGGGAAGATATTTTGCCATTGGCAGAATACTTTGCCGTGGGGATGGCGCGTCAGCTCAAACTGGAGCTGTTTACCGGTTTTGCCGCCGAAGCCGTGGCGACCATGATGGATCACAGCTGGCCGGGTAATATTCGGGAGCTGAAAAACGCCATAGAGCGCAGCGTCTATCGCCATGGTCATAACCCCGAACCGATTGAGAATATAGTGCTCGACCCTTTTGCCTCGCCCTACCGCCCCACCAAGCGGGTCAAGACTCATAGTCGCCAGCTGGCGACCGCTGAAGTTGGCAATGAAGTCATTGCCGGCAGTGCCGCCGCACCGACAAACGATAGCCCGGAACCTTCGGCAAACCAGATACAGTTCCCGGTGGACTTCAAACAGTGCTGTGAAGACTTCGAGACTGACCTTATTCAACGTGCGCTCAGTGCCAGCCAGTTCAATCAAAAGAAAACCGCTGAGCTACTGGGACTTAGCTACCATCAGCTCAGAGGCATACTGAAAAAATACAATTTGCTCGATAAGGCATAAGCCGATTGCCCAGGTAACGGCTGCACTGCTAAAATGTTCGGTCAACATCTGAATAACTAACGATTTTGCAATGAATCTGCTGACGTTACGCCCCGGGCGAGACTCTGATGCAATGGCGCGAGTTTCCAGGAGCAAGCTCTACGGAGATCTTGTGGCAGGGCGTTTATTCCGCTCATGCCGGCGCCTGAAGCTGACCGGGAGCATACTGACCGGCCTGGCTCTGACAATGCTGCTTGGCGGCTGTGGTCAACAGAAAGTGCCCTCCGGCCTGGTATACTGCTCCGAGGGCAATCCCGAGTCGTTCAACCCGCAGCTGGTGACCTCGGGAACCACAATCGATGCTACCTCGCACCAAATTTACAGCCGCCTGGTGGATTATGATCCCGAGAGCGGTGATATCATTCCGGCACTGGCAACCGAGTGGCAGATAAGCGAAGACGGCCTCAGTTATGAGTTTGAGCTGCGCCAGGGTACCCAGTTTCACGATCTGCCCTACTTTCACCCCAGCCGGCATTTCAATGCAGATGATGTGCTGTTCAGTTTCAATCGCATCATAGACAAGCAGCACCCTTTCCATGAGGTAGCTCAGGGCGGTTACCCCTTCTTCCAAAGCATAGGTTTTGCCGGGCTGATAAAATCCATCAGCAAACAAGGCGAATATCGAGTCAGATTTGAACTCACCCAGCCCGATGCCTCATTCCTTTCCAACCTGGCCACCGACTTTGCGGTGATCCTCTCCAAAGAGTATGCCGATCAGCTTCTTGCCCAAGGCAACCCGCAGCAGTTGGATAATCAGCCGATAGGAACAGGCCCCTTTATGCTGGTGCAATACGTTAAGAATGAATATATCCGCTACCGGCGCCACCCAGGTTACTGGGGCAATATGCCGCAGTCTGAAATGCTGGTGTTCGATATCACACCGCGAAGCACTACCCGCCTGGCCAAGCTGATCACCGGCGATTGCAGCGTCTCGGCCTTGCCCAAGGCCGGTGAGTTGCCGGTTATTGAGCAGCACGACAACCTGGTTTTGGAAAGCCGCCCCGGGATGAATGTGGCCTATTGGGCCTTCAATACCCAAAAGCCGCCGTTCAATGATGTCAGGGTCAGACGGGCGCTGGCCTACGCCATCGACAAGCAAAACCTGCTAAGGGCCGTTTATCAGGACACAGCCGTCGAGGCAACCGGTATTCTGCCACCCTCCTCCTGGGCCTATTCCGATTCGGCCAAGAGTTATGAATATGCCCCTGACAAAGCCAGAGCGCTGCTGGATGAAGCCGGCATAGATAAACTGGAGCTGGATATCTGGGCTATGCCTGTGGCACGAATATACAACCCCAATGCGCTGAAGACCGCCGAGCTGATCCAGGCCGATTTGGCGACCATAGGTGTCAAGGTCAATATCGTCAACTACGATTGGAGTGTGTTCACCCAAAAACTGGCACGCAGTGATTATGACTCGGTACTCATCGGCTGGAACGCCGACAACAGCGATCCGGATAACTTCTTCACCCCATTGCTCAGTTGTGGCTCTATCGCCTCCAACAACAACCGTTCCCGCTGGTGTAACCCCAGGTTTGACGTCCTGCTCAACCAGGCCAGAAGCGTGACCGACAGAGAAAGCCGAAGTTTGCTGTACCACCAGGCCGAGGCGATTCTGGCACAGGATATGCCATTGGTGAGCCTGGCTCATGCCAAACGTATGGCACTGAAGAATGCCAGCGTGACCGAAACCAGCCTCACGCCTTTTGGCGGCATCGCCTTTGCCAACATAGGCCACGGCAACAAACCGGCTGTTGAGAAAAAAACATCGCCCGCCAAGGAGCAAAACTGATGGCTGCTTATCTGCTGCGCAGGCTTAACCTCTTTGTCGCCACCTCACTCATCCTTATCTGTGTACTCTTCTACGCCACCAGTTTGTTTCCGGTGGACCGCATCTATGCCCTGACCGGGATCCAAGCCCCGAGTGATGCCCAGGAGGCACAAATCATCGCCGACTATCATCTCGATGGCGGCTCCTTTTCTCAGTTTATTGGCTACCTGGGGCAGAGGCTCAGTGGCGATCTCGGCATTTCTGTGACCTCTCAAAGACCGGTGGCAGAAGAGCTGTTGGCGGTACTGCCGGCGTCTTTCGAACTGGCGACTGTATCCGGTTTGTTTGCCATCATCTTCGGGGTGCCGCTGGGGGTGTTGGCCTCGCTGAGTAAACAGAAACTGACCCAAAACGCCATCATGGCGGTGACACTGACAGGTTACTCGATTCCGGTATTCTGGCTCGGGCTGTCCCTGTCGCTCTGGTTCGGGGTCAGACTGGGTTGGCTGCCTATTTCCGGGCAGATAAACCTGCTCTATGAGATCAAGCCTGTGACCGGTTTTATGCTGATAGATACCCTGCTGTCCGACTCGCAATACCGCTTATCCGCCTTTAAGGATGCCGCCTTGCACATTATCTTGCCGGCGCTGACCTTGTCTGTGTTGCCCTTTACCGTGGTGGTACGTATTACCCGCTCGGCGATGATGAATGTGATGAACCAGACCTATATCCGCGCCGCCGAGGCCAGAGGCCTGCCCACGGGTAAAATCGTGTTGCGCCACGCCCTGCCCAATGCCTTAATCCCCCTGCTCAAGCACCTGGGACTTATGCTGGGGCCATTTGCCAGCTATGCCATAGTGGTGGAAGTGATCTTCAGCTGGCCCGGGGTCGGCTCCTGGCTGGTATCAGGTATCTACCAACGGGATTACACTGTGATCCAGGGCGGCACACTGGCGGTAGCGCTGCTGATTATCTTTCTGAGTATTCTGATTGAAGTGCTGCACACAGCCACCAATCCGCTCAGCAGGAAGGAACTCTATGCCTCAAATTAAGATTTATCAGGAAGACGATATTCCATCCCCCAGCCTCAAGCTCTGGCGTACCTTTGCCGCCAATCCTTTTGCGCTTGCCGGGCTCTGGGGCGTGCTCTGCCTGCTGATCCTGACAATGTTCGGGCCCATGATTGCCCCCTACCCGGCCGATTTTCAAGATCCCAACGCCCTGTTACTGCCACCATCCTGGGACGATCTCGGCACGGTTGAGCACTTTCTCGGTACAGACGATCTCGGCCGGGATATCTTTTCCCGCCTGCTGCACGGCACCAGTTACACCTTCGGCATGGCGCTGGCGATTGTTGCCACCGCACTCCTGGTGGGTTTTATTATCGGTTCATTCTCGGGGATGATGCGCGGCCTCAAGTCCAGTATCCTAGGGCACCTGCTCGATGCCTTGCTGTCGATTCCATCACTCTTGATGGCTATTCTGGTGGTGGCGGTAATGGGCCCCGGGCTGATGAACGTATTCTGGGCCGTGGGTATCGCGCTCACGCCTCAGTTTGTTCGCGCCATACATCAAGCCGTGCATGAAGAGTTGCAAAAAGAATATGTCACCGCCGCCAAGTTGGATGGCGCCAATGGTCTGCAGATATTCTGGTTTGTGATTATGCCCAATGTCTGGGAGACTGTAATTATTCAAACAACGCTGGCAATATCGGCGGCCATTTTGGATATCGCCGCGCTGGGTTTCCTCAATCTCGGTGCCCAGGCGCCCAAATCCGAATGGGGTGCCATGGTATTCCAGGGCCTGGATAACCTGCTGACCGCTCCCTGGACAGTGACCATTCCGGGAGCCGCTATCCTGCTGAGTGTGTTGGCCGTCAACCTGGTCGGCGATGGACTGAGATCGGCGCTTGCGCCCATCAGAAACTGATTATGCCGTTACTCGATATTCGTAATCTCACCATAGAACTGGACACGCCCCATGGGCGGGTCAAGGCGCTGGAAAAAGTCAGCCTGACAGTCAATGCCGGTGAAATCCATGGTCTGGTCGGTGAATCCGGCTCGGGCCGCTCTCTCATGGCGCGGGCCATTCTCGGGATCCCCGGCCCCAACTGGACTGTCACCGCCGATCGCATGATGTGGGATGGCCGCAACCTGATGGAAATGAATCAGGCGGAGCGGCGCAGCCTTATGGGCTCTGATATGTCGATGATATTTCAGGATCCCTCCGGCAGCTTTGACCCGGCGCTTACTGTGGGCAGCCAATTGATTGAAGCCATGCCGCTGAATAAGCAGACACCTTTCTGGCGCCGCGGTAAAGAGCGGCGTCTTACAGCACAAAAATGGTTGCACAAGGTGGGGGTCAAAGAGCCGCGACGGGTGCTGGCCAGCTATGCCTGGGAACTCTCCGAAGGTGAATGCCAGAAAGTGATGATCGCCATGGCGCTCGCCAATCGTCCCAAGTTGCTGATCGCCGATGAACCTACGGCTTCGATGGAACCCAGTACCCAGGCGCAGATATTTCGTCTGTTGACTCAGCTCAATCAGTTGCAGAACGTCGCCATCTTGCTGATCAGCCACGAGCTGGACACACTGTCGAACTGGTGTAACCGTCTGACTGTGCTCTACAGCGGCCAGGTGATGGAATCCGGCCCTACCGCAGAGCTACTTGAGCAGCCTTATCATCCCTATACCAAGGCGATGCTGGATAATATGCCGGACTATTCCGGCCCTGCAGCCCACAAGACACTGATGCCGACCCTGCCGGGCTCAGTGCCGGCGCTGCAACATCTGCCGATAGGCTGCCGCCTGGGGCCTCGCTGCCCGGAAGCCCGCAAACAATGCGTGGTGCAACCGCAACTGAGCCATCATAAAGACAGATATTACGCCTGCCATTTCCCTTATCAGAGTGAGCCTATTGATGACGACTCCCTTGCTTAAAGTCACGGACCTGAGCAAACGCTACTTCAGCGGCTACAAGGGCTTTCGCCGCCAATATACTGAGGCTTTGGCGCCCATTTCGTTTGAACTCAACAGTGGCGAAACCCTGGCCATTGCCGGTGAAGCCGGCTCCGGCAAGAGTACTCTGGCCCGTATTTTGGTCGGTGCCGAGTATCGCAGCGGCGGACAAATTCTGTTCAATGGTGAGCCGCTCGACAGCCATGATCTGAAACAGCGCTGCAGACTTATCCGGATGATATTCCAGGATCCCAATACCTCACTCAACCCCAGGCTGACCATAGGGGAACTGCTCAATGAGCCGCTGAGGTTCAATACCCGGCTCTCAGCCCATGCCCGCAGCGAGCAAGTGGTTGAGACTTTGCGCAAAGTCGGCTTGCTGCCGGAACATGTGGAGTTTTATCCCCACATGATTTCCGAAGGACAGAAGCAGCGGGTAGCAGTGGCCCGGGCCTTGATGCTCAACCCGAGGATCATTATCGCCGATGAAGCTCTGACGGCGCTGGATCTCTCGGTACGGGCTCAGATCCTCAACCTGCTGCTCAAGCTGCAAAAAGAGATGGGGCTTTCCTATATTTTTGTGTCCCACAATCTCAATGTTATCCGCCATGTAAGCGACAAGATCATGGTGTTGCACAAGGGGGTGATGGTGGAAAAAGCCGCCACCGAGACCCTGTTCAATGATCCGCAACACGAATACACCCAAAGATTATTGCAGGAGCAGGCACAACTGGCCCGCAAGCGTTGATAAGGGTTCAAACTGCTCCAACCACTGCCCCGTCGGCAGGCTTTTTGAAAAAATCAGTACCAATTAGAGTTGAAATACTTATCCTAATGACAGTTTTCGGAAGAAGAAGCTAAGACATGATTATTAAACCTAAAATTCGTGGTTTCATTTGTACCACTACTCATCCTCTGGGCTGTGAAGCCAACGTGCTGGAGCAGATCAACACCACCAAGGCCAAAGGCAAGATAGCCAATGGCCCCAAGAAAGTACTGGTGGTAGGTTCTTCCAGTGGTTATGGTCTCTCCTCCCGTATTGCCGCCGCCTTTGGTTCCGATGCTGCCACTATCGGGGTCTTTTTTGAAAAGCCCGGCACTGAGACCAAACCCGGCACAGCCGGTTGGTACAACTCGGCGGCGTTTGACAAGTTTGCCAAGGCTGAAGGCCTGTATTCCAAGAGCATCAATTGTGATGCCTTCAGCCATGAAGCCAAAGCCAAGGTGATTGAGCTGATCAAGGCCGATCTGGGCCAGATAGACATGGTGGTGTATTCACTGGCCTCGCCTGTACGCAAACTGCCAGACAGCGGCGAAGTGATCCGCTCGGCCCTCAAGCCTATCGGCGAGTCATATCGCTCTACCGCGGTGGACACCAACAAAGACACCATCATTGAAGCCTCGGTTGAGCCAGCGACAGAGCAGGAAATCAAAGATACTGTTACTGTGATGGGTGGTCAGGATTGGGAACTGTGGCTAGATGCCCTCGACAAGGCCGGCGTACTGGCCGATGGTTGCAAGACAGTAGCTTACAGCTATATAGGAACAGAGCTGACCTGGCCTATCTACTGGCATGGCGCTCTGGGTAAGGCCAAGATGGATCTCGACCGCGCCGCCGGCGAACTGAACCAAAGACTGGCCGCCAAGGGTGGCAGTGCCAATGTCGCCGTGCTCAAGAGTGTGATCACTCAGGCCAGTTCGGCTATTCCGGTAATGCCGCTGTATATCGCCATGGTATTCAAGAAGATGCGCGAAGAAGGCCTGCATGAAGGCTGCATGGAACAGATTTACCGTATGTTCAGCGAGCGCCTATACAAGGCCGATGGCAGCAAGCCAGAAGTAGACGATGCCAACCGCCTGCGCCTGGATGATTGGGAACTGAGAGAAGATATCCAGCAGCATTGCCGCGATCTCTGGCCACAAATCACCACAGAAAACCTCAGTGAGCTGACCGACTACCGTGAGTACAAGGCCGAATTCCTCAAGTTGTTTGGCTTTGGTATCGAAGGCATAGACTATGATGCCGACGTTAATCCGGCGGTTGAGTTTGATGTTATAGAGCTCTAAACAAGGTACAGGCAAGTATCAAGTCGCTGTTAAACGCTGCTCTTGATTAAATGCACAAAAGAAACGCCCCCAATTGCTTTAGCTATTGGGGGCGTTTTACCTTTTCGGGTATTTTTGATTAGAAGCTCAGGCTGGTGCTGGCCTTTTGCTTATCATTGTCGGTCACTGTCAGTGTCACTTCATTGGCACGACCGCCAATACGCATGGCAACCGGGCCGTTGAATCTACGCCCATCGTTGAAGCGCCACTGCTGCTTTTTGATATAACCGTCAGGATCATAGCTCTCGGAGATAAACACCTGCAGCAGCCAAAGATCCAGATGACGGATAACCGCCACAGGCTCGGTCGGTTCAGGGGCTATCTCAACGGTCACCTCACGGCTGACACTGTGCTGGGCACCTTTGTCATCAGTCACGGTCAGAGTGATGAGGTAAACACCGCTTTGCTGGTATTCATGGCTCACCTGCTCGCCAAAGGCTTGAGTACCGTCACCCAGATCCCACTCCTGACTCACCAACTCACCGTCGCTATCACTCGAAGTGCTAGAGAGCGCCACCGCAGCGCCATTTTGCTGCACTGAGAACTCGGCAACCGGTGCCTGATTGGCCGCGGCAAAGTCCAGGGCGATGATCACAGGGTCGTGATCCGATGAACGGAAGGCATCGTTGCTGTAGAAACTTTGCAATTGCTCCGGCGTCTTGAACTCAGTGTTATAGTCCAGCACCCTGGGTTCATCGGTATTGATATGCCACTCGGTCACATCACGAACATTGGCCAGCATGGCTTCATTGGCCAGTGCATGATCTAGCTGTCCCGACTCACCGGAGAACACATAAGAGTATGCGGAAGGCTTACCAAGCTCGCCAAACAGTTCGGCGTAACCGGCATTGGCCAGGGTTGTCAGTGGGTCTTCCTTGGCGTAGGCGTTGAGATCCCCTATCACCAGCACCTTGTCATCCTGATATTCTGCCTGCAGGAACTGGCCTATCGCCATGGCTGCGCGGGTTCGGGTCAGATTACAGTTACCCTGGCCGTCGTTCATGTCGGGATCGCCCAGCGCATTACAATCACTGCCCTTGGACTTGAGGTGGTTGACCGCCACCACAAAGCTATCCTCACTGTCGTTGACGCTAAACTTCTGGGTCAGCATGGGACGGTTCTTGCCATCGTTGAACAGCACCTGACCATTGTCATCCAGCGCCGAATTACTGCTGTCCAGAATCGCCGCAACCCCTTCCGGGGTGACTCTGTCCTGACGATACAGAATACCGACGCTGATCTCATCGTTGCCAATACGATTAACCTGTGGCGCCAGATAGCGATAGCTGTCAGTGCCAATGGCGTCGTTGAGACCGCGGGCCAGATCGGCAATTGCCGAGTTACTGTCGAAACCATCGTTCTCGATTTCCATCAAACCGAAGACATCGGCGTTAATAGTTTTCATCGCCGCGATTATCTTGGCTCGTTGGCGCTCAAACTCCGCTTGAGTATCGGCGCCACGGGACGTGGGGAAACCACCGCCCTGGCCATCGCCGTTGAAATAGTTGAGCACGTTGAAACTGGCAACTGTCAAGGCATCGAGACGATTCAACTCAGGCTCGGACGCTCTGGGATTGGCGGCAACAAAGTTGACGGTATCGACCGGCATCAAACGGTAAATGCCAAAGCCGTAATGCATCACCGCGGTGAGGTTTGTGACAGTATCACCGACTCTGAGCGGGTTAGCGGCGCTCAGACCCGGGGCCGGATAGATAACAGGATCCGGGTTTTGTGCCGTCAGGCCATCGTCAAGCACTATGGAATCCAGGGCATTGGCTGCCGTGACCGCCAAGGCATCGGCGCCGGGATTGGCCACCTGAGTACCGATAAAGTGACGGCTTGAACCCAACAACACCTCACCATAACGGCCAAGGTTGTAGACTTCGTTTACCGTAAGATGCTGCTCAAAGCTGACCAACATGCCTTCGAAGGCTTCAAGTGCACTGCTGTCATTGACCGGCAGGCTCACTCTGGCTGCACTCGGCAGAGGCTGTGATGTGGCACACAAGGCCTTGGCACTGACATTGGTCAGTTCGGTCAGGCCTTGATATTCAGTGACCTGAGCCCGCACTCGAATTCGGTCGCCGGCCTGATAGCCACTGGCGCTATTGCCTGTGTACAGGAACACCCCTTCCGAGGTCAAAGGATCAGCATCCGCCTCGGCATCGGCCATCTGCAGGAACAATCCCTTGAGACCCGCTTCCTGGTTGCTGGTGACTATTGCTTCCACTTCCAGGGTTTCACCGGCCAATGGACTGGCCTCACCGCTACCCTGCAATGCATGAATGGGTGTAGCCGCATCGCCGCAAACCAAGGCGCCATTACCGGGATCTGTCGGTTCACCCGGCTCGCCGGCATTACCGCCAAAGGCCCCCAGGTCGTCGATATTATCGATGGCGAAACCATCCCAACCGCTTAGGTCAACCGCATCGAAGGGGTCGAGATCCGCACTCAAGTTGTCCAGCTTACGCCTTATAGTATTGTTTTGAGTGGAAACATCACCACTGCCCCACTCGGAGCCGGGATCCACCCCAACCTGGCCCAGGCTGTCGACCACCTCACCATTACGGCTCAGCACCAGGGCGTCATCACCGTTGAAGAAACTGGCGCTGCTGGTTTGCTGCGCCAACGCCAGGATTGCAGCGTCGGCATCATTGTCGGCCAATACATGAGTGCCACCGGCGGCCAGCATGCCGCTCAGGGCAATGCTGCTGCCTGCACTGCTACTGCCATTGAAGAAGATATCCAGCTGATACTGGCTGAGATCGACAGCTTGACTGCCGGTGTTAAAGAGTTCGATGGCCTTATTATTGCCTGAACCTTCAACGTATTCGGAAATGATCACTTGCTCACTCGCCTGAGCCTGGGCAGCAATACTGCCCACGGCCAGGGCAAGCAGACTTGCCTTGGTTAACATATTGACCCCTGAAATATATCCTGATTATAGTGATTTTCTTATTTATCAATAAGTAATGTTATTTCCACATCTCCGCATCCGGAGAAGCAGCCACTATAAAGGCCACAAGTTACAACAAGGTTGCAATATGTAAAATATTTATCAAACTTTAGTGCTAGTTAATTAGTCTTATCAATGAGTTAGCTTGGAGGAAAACGTAAAAAAACCTAAGCCACTCTAGTGGTCTAATGAACACGGCCTTACCACTCTTAGGTTCAAAGAGGTTTAAGTTGGCCGTCACGCAGGCCCACTAACATCAGCTCCCCGTCAGCGCCCAACCTCAGCTCACCATAATGCCCCTGGCTGAAATGCTCCGCCTGGCCCTCCTCAAAGAAAAAAGCCTGGCTCGCCAATTGCACTTCTCCCTGACGGACTTTAAATGGCAAGCGTCTTTGTCGCTGCAACAAAGAAGCCTCTGGATCACTCTCCAGCGCCACAAAAGCGGCACGCTGCTGCTCATCGAGACTCACTCTGAGCCAGCCCTGCATATTGTCCTGAAACTGCCCTTTTGCGCGCAGCTCATTGGCCAGTTGCCGGGCCAACTCATAATCGAGTTGCATATAATCCCCCTGCATCAGCGAGCGGGGATCCACCGGGGCCAGCTCAAGCAAGATGGGCTCACCGTGCTGCCAGAGCTGCTCTTTCTGCCACACGGAAATGTTGATGACCAGCAAACAAAGCAGCCCCCAGATGAGGCTCAACCCCATTATTTTGGGCGTCAATTTGGGTTTCATGACTGCTCTCCTCCATTCTGCGCCGCCAGCCACTCAGGCCTGTCGCTCAAAGACTTCAGCGCAAACCAGAGCAGTAGCAGGCTCACGCCAAGCAGCATCAGCAGCAAGGATTTTTCCAACAAGGTTTGCTGCAACGAGTAATAGTAATAACCGCAGTAGACCGGCATAGCCAGGACCCCGAGCCAGAGCAGCAAACGCTCAGCCAGCACAAAGCCGAAAACCGCGACCAACGCGCCGGCGATAAGCCCGGGGATCCACCAAAACCAAACCAAGGCCGACAGCAGTCCCAGTAGCAACAGCATCTGCGAACGCCCATCCAATTGATGCCGGATTGCGTTCATTTGATTGCCGAAAAGACACCAAAGTTGCCACAGCAGCAAAGCTTCAAGTAACCATTGCGCGCCCTGCAACATAGCGGGGCTCACGCCGGGATCCTTTAACTCCCAGACACCTTCCAGCCAAACCAATTGCGGCGTCTGACAAAAGAGCAGCGCCAAGGTCATGGCCATGGCAAGGGAGCGCCAGCGAAGCGGCGTCTTGCCCCAGTCGGCCTCATGGCGCCAAAGCAGCACAAAGCCCAGTAGCAGTGCCGGCGTCACCAAGGGTAATAATGAAAGAGTCTGCAACAGCGCAATCAAGGCCAATAATGCCAGCAGCGCGCAACTGGACCGGGTCAAATAAGGTGGCAGCAGATACCAGTGAAGCGAGGCCGCCAGAGCCAGCATCAACCACCAGCGCCAGGAAGCCACTTCAAACAGCAGCTCATCAAAGGCGATGCCATAGAGCACCAAGGCGGCAACGGCAAAGCTCAAGGAAAACTGAGAGATAAACAGTCCACTTTGACCTCGGCTCAAACCAAAGGCCACTGCAGATGCCGCCAGCGCCAGGCTCAGCAGCAACCCAGGCTGAATATCGTCCAACAATAACGCCAGGCTGGTGCCGATGAAACCCAGCAAACAGATCCCGGCCAACCAGCCAAACAGGATAAGCATCGCCTTGAGATACCAGGGACTTTGCAACTCTGGTGTCTCTTGTGCCACATCCCCCGAGACAATGCCCGCCTGCAGCAGCCGTTGCCAGAAAAGGCTGTCCGCATTAGGGACGATTGGCTCATCCTCCCTGGGCTCTGTGTCGGCAGTCGCATCTTTGTGTTTTGGGGCCTGTTGCTCTGGTGCCGCGGCCAGATAGTCAGCCTGCAAGCGCTTTAGCAGCAAGGCGGCGACTGAGGCACTGAGCAGCACGCAAAGCGTCATCAGGGCAAACAACAGTACCACGGCATCACCATCAAGCACTTCAGACAGCAAGCGCAGCAACCAGAGATCAAACAGCGCTGCCGTGCCGAAAAACCCGAGCGCCACGCCGTAAAGTTTACGCCTTGTGTGATAGCCTCGTATCAGCGCTGCGGCAACAACCCCGTAAAAACCACAGCAATAAACTGCTCTTTGCTCAAGGAGTCGAACAGTGTCCAACAACTCGCCAGCAACAAAAAGCCCCAACTCAGCAGCCCGCTTGTTACCTCGCTGAGGGGGATGCCGTGCTTGTCTGTCAGCGCAAAACGAAGCAGGCATTGATGCAGCAGCCAATTAAGCGCAAACAGTGACCAAGGGATAGCGAGCCTGTCATCCCCCAGCAAGCTAAACAGGTCTGCAAACGGCAATGAGGTTATCTGCAGTAACAAGCACAGGGCCAGGTTCAACAGCAAGATAAGCAGCAGATAACCGGCTTCCAGTTTCAAAAACACCACCCAGGGCAGAATAAGCAGTGCCCACACGGCAAACAACTGCCAGTTGTCAGCCCCTTGCTGATAGCTCTGGCCGATAAAGGCCAGCAAGACGCCGATAAACACACAGGCCACAAACAGGAGCCAGGGCAAAGCGCCTTGTGCCTTGTCGGCAAGGGGTGGCTTTAACCATCGGCTCAACGCAAAGGCCAGCAACAAACAGCCCAGCAAGCCGGTTTCCAAGAACGCCAACTTACCCATGCGCGGTAAAGCGGCCCAGTTGTAGGCAAAAAAGCAGATAAGCGCTGAAGCAAAACAGAGCGCAGCGCTACCCAGCAGCAGAGGGTTGAAAAAGCTCAGGCTCTGCTTGGCCCCGGCTGATGGCAGTAATCCCAAGGCTTTGCGCCACGCAGCCCCCGAGACAAGTTGTTGCGAATGCCATAGATAAAGTTGTTGCGAATGCCATAGATAAAGTTGCTGCTTGGCCAGGGCTCTGTGTTGTTGCAAAGCATCCATGAAATGACCTGCCCGCTTTCCTTGAGTGAATTAAGTTCCTATATTTAATCACAAGATCAAACAGATCTGCAGAGTTGGAGGTAGGGTTTGTGTGTCGGACGTTTCCATGCCGGGAAGATATCAAGAAGAGCCCCTGTTTGGCAGTGGCTGTTGGCTTGCCTCTTTCAGGCTTGTCTGTTGCTGCCCACGCAAGTGCAGGCAGCCACTGAGACGCCCGAGTCTCGGGACTCAAGGCCCCTTATCCTGGTGGGCGGTTATGATTTTCCGCCCTATATCCGGCTGCACAATCAGCATCCACCTTCCGGCTTGAGTATCATGCTGCTCGATGCGATTGCCGCCAAACACCCCGAATATCGATTTCTGTTTGTTCCCACCAGCATACACAACAGATACGCCGCCTTCAGTCGTGGCCGTTTCCAGATGATGTTGTTTGAAAACCCACAGTGGGGCTGGAGCAAACTCAACCCACAGCCACACTTCATCCCACTGCCATTTGAAGACAGTGAGATCTATATCGCCAAGGCAGAGAAAAATCGCGACGAGCAGTTTTTTAACCAATTGAACAATAAGCAGATGTTACTGGTGGAAGGTTATCATTACCCCGGGCTCTGGCAGGAGCTCGGAGGCCCACCTAAAAGAGTGCGCTATGTCAGCAGTAATCATGAGGTATTGCAGGGGATCCTCAAAGGGCGGGCAGATATCGCCCCCTTAACCCGTTCCATGCTGGAGCGCTACCTGGCCAAGTATCCCAATAAACGCCGGCAATTGATGATATCCAACCTCCGGGGGCAGCATTATGACCACCATATTCTGCTCGCGGGCGATGCCGCCATCAAAGAGACCGAACTGATAGCCACTCTGGAAGCGTTACGAGCCGAAGGCGTGCTGCAAAAGCTGTCGCGTCAGTTCAGCCTGCCCTTGCGAGCACCGTCCATGGCGCCAAAGCCGCTGACAGAGGAGAAAGAACCCTCTGTCAGTCCCGTTGCAAGGCAATAATGGGATCCAGTTTGGCCGCTTTCTGCGCCGGATAGAGGCCAAACCCGACCCCAATACTCATACAAACCCCAAGCGCCAGCAGTATCGCAAAGGGAGACCAAGCCACAGGCCAACCGGCCGCAGTTGATATAAGCAGCGCCAGTCCCAGCCCTACGACTATGCCAAACAGACCGCCGGTAGCCGAAATGGCGATACTTTCAATCAAAAACTGCCGGGCGATATCCTTGCGCCTGGCTCCCAGCGCCCGCAGCAAACCTATCTCGGCGGTGCGCTCCAAAATGGTGGCGAGCATAATGTTCATAATGCCAATCCCGCCCACCAGAAGCGAGATCCCGGCGACACAGGCCATGACGATATTGAAGATCTGTTGGGTCTTCTGATGTTGGGCCAGAAGGTCGGCCGGCACCACTATGTCATAGTCCTTCTCACCGCCATGACGGCGCTGCAACAGATGATTCAGGCTCTTGGCCGCCAGCGAAGGCTCAACCTCTTCCCTGAGCGACAGCTTAATCATGTCCAGCTCATCCTCAAGCGCCTTGAACTGCATCTTTTTCAGGGCGCTCGACAGTGGAATAAACACCTGATTGCGCTCGCCCCCAAGCTTGACGCCCTGGATTTTGGACTTACCGCGATTGGCATCGGCCAAGATACCCACCACGGTAAACCATTGATGGTTAACCTTGATGTTCTTGCCAAGGGCATCGCCTTTGGGAAACAGGCTGCGGGCCGCCTCTGGCCCCAACACGGCGACCTGGCGAAAGTAAACTTGATCCTGCTCGGTAAAAATCTGCCCTTCACTGAGCTTGAGCGACGTCAGCCCAAAATAGCTGGGAGTCACTCCCATCACACTGGCATCGCTACGCCCTTCGGCGGAAAACAGGCTGAAGGCCTTTACTTCCTTGGCGGCGCCCCAATCCTGGATAAAAGGCAAGGTGTCCCTGGCACTGTCGATATCACGCAGGCTCAGACCGACACTGTGTTCACGAATCGATTTCAGCGCCTCGCCGTCATTGCTGCGGCTGTTGACCACCAGATTGCGAACCCCCATGGATTCAATCATCTTCAAGGCTTCACGCTCGGCACCCTCACCGACGCTGAGCATGGCTATAACGGCGCCGACACCGAATATCATCCCCAGCAACGTCAAGGCGGTACGCAGTTTGTGGTGGCGCATCTCATCGAACGCCTGGGCAAATCCTTGCCATAACCCTATCACCGGACTCATAGCTGACTCCTCTTGGGTGGGGTTGTCAGGGCTATTACATCACCGGGATTGAGCCCGGCGGTAATTTCGGTGCGGTTAAGGGACCTGTGCCCCGGAGTCACATCCCGGCGCACAAAGCCGCCGCCCTGCTTGAGAAACACCCAGTAGCGGCCGTCTTTTTGAAACAGGGCCTGATTGGGCACAGTCAATACATCATTGAGATCCAGCACCTGTACCTTGGCGTTCACTTGTCTTCCCGGCTGCATAATGGCCGGCAAAGTTTGATCCAGGCTGATGGTGAACTGGAAATAGTTCACCGGGCTATCTCTGTCTTTGGGCTTAGCCAGCGCATCGACCTGGGTCACTGTGCCACTAAAAGGCCGCTCAGGATAGGCATCCAGAGTCACGGTGGCCTGCTTACCGATGGCGAGCCCCACAGCTTCCGATTCAAGCACATAGACCCTTGCCTGCATCACGGAAGTATCCGGCAATATACCTATGGGGAATCCGGACCAGATCATGTCGCCCACCACAGGAAAGGCGCCATCCCAGCCAGCCTGATAGACAAACAGCCCATCGTGCGGCGCAATGATCTCCATCTGTGACAGATTGCCCTGATACCTGTCCATCTTGGCCTGATGGCCTTTCTGTTTCAGCTTGATAAGCGCCTGCTCGGCATCGGCCTGCGCCTGGTGCTGGGTGCCGCCCCACTGAAAATAGTCCAGCTTGGCATCCAGATATTCCTTGTTGCGCATCTGATCTATAATGTCGATTTTGGTGTAGACCCGCTCATCTTCACTGAAAAAGCGCTCGGCCAACTCCCGCTCATTACCTGTAACCTTGCTTCCCAGAGTCAAACTCTGGCTCAAGGTGAGATCTTTCTCTGTCTGGATCTGTGCATCCTGAGCCAGGCGTTCAAAGTCGAAGGCTTCCATCTGCAAGCGAAACGACTCCCGGGTATCATCGAGCCTGGCCACCACATCCCCGGCCTTGACCTGGGTAAAGTTGTTCTGGATCCAGGCCAGGGACTGAGGCCCACGTAACCCCGTGGGCACCACAACGGGAGTGGACTGCGCCGCTTCCAGCTCACCGCTGGCGGGGATATTGACCTGAAACTCACCGCGGCTGACTGTCATGGTGAGCACACCATCGTTGCCGCTCGGTTGGCAGCCACTCAAGGCCAAAGCTATCAAGGCCTGCGTTATCAAGGCACAAGCGATTAGCGAATGATTCTTCATGGCAGCAATACCTCATCGCCCACCTGCAAACCGGAGAGTATTTCTACCTGATCGCCCCCCATGGCACCAACCCGCACCGACTGTTTGCGAGCCCCCAAGAGCCCATCCAGCAGCACATAAGGATGACCGGCCTCGTAATGCACCGCATCCTGAGCCACCAGAGTACGCTGGCTGTCATCGGCAATTTCTATGCTGATCTTGGCGGTCATTCCCGGGCGCATCAGCTCGGTATCCGGCTCGTCTATGCTGGCAACCGCATCGAACACCACCAGAGGAACCTCCTGGCTTTTGTTACGAAAAACTGCGCCCAACTCTTTGATTTTCCCTGTAAAGACTTTATCAGGATTGGCATCCAGACGGATCTTGAGTTGCTGGCCCAGTTTGACTCTGCGGGCTTCTACCTCAGGGATCGCCATATTGACCTGCATGCTGTCGAGATCAGGAATGGATAACACCACATCACCGGCAAACACAGATTGGCCCTCCTTGAGCTTGTTGCCCTGAGGATCGTTGCCATAAACCACCATACCGGCACGGGGCGCCACCAAGGTCATCGAGGCGATCCCCTTTTTCAGCGCCGCCACTTCGGCAGCGAACTTCTGCCGGTCTCCGTCGAGCATGGCTTCCCGTTGCCGGGCGCTCTCGGCCTCAAGCACCAGTTGTTGCTGCACCAGAGCCACCTTGTCACGGGCGATCACCGCGTCACGCTGGTACTTTTCTTTATCCAGCGCCGCAACTGTGTCATCAGAGAGGGCAAACTTACGCTCGGCCTTGTCCAACTCCATTTTGGCCTCCGCCAGTTGCAACTTGAGCTCTTCCATCTTCTTGGCATTACGCAGCTTGGAGGTCTGCAAGTCCTGCACCGTAGCCTCAAGCTCGGCCGATTTGACCGACAGCCTCTGGGTCAGTTCCGAGGTATCCAGCTGAGCCACCATCTCGCCGCTTTCCACCTCACTGCCTTCGGGCGCCAGTTGCTTGACCTGGTATTGCCAGATGCGCCGCATCACAGGCGGCATTAAAGACACTGTATCGGCCGCCACCAGCTCACCGGTGACTTCTATTTTTTGACTCAGGGGCCCCTGCACCACCTGAGTGCTCACCCCATCACTGCAGGCACTCAGCGCAAGCAGTGCCAGCCAGGCCAAACTAAAGCGCTTCATGTTTGCCTCCGGTTTCTACCAGCACACTCATGCCGGGGATCATGGCAATATCCTCAGGCGCCTTGAAACGGATCCCGACTTCAAACCAGTTACTGCGGCCCCAGGCAGGTAAATTGATGGCCTGGCGACCGATACTGGCTATTTGTCCGGGAAAGGTGCGTTGAATTTCCGCATCCAAACTCATGGTGACGGCTTGCCCGGCTCTCAGGCGATCCACGTCCACTTCATTGACCCAGGCGATCACCTCCAGATCTTCCATGGCTGGCACAGTGGCAATTTGTCGCCCCACTTGCACCGTATCCCCCACCTCGAATTTTTTGTTGCTCCAAGGGTCCCGTCCAAGCAGCAAGGGGCCGGCGATTTCGGCTTTCAGCTCCAGGCTGTCCAAGTCCTTGAATGCCTGGGCCAGCTCGAGCGCCGCCTTTTCCTTGTCAATCTTCAGCTGTGCCAGAGTCGCCTTCTCGGTATCCAGAGCTTCGGCCAGTGCTTGCTTGGCCTTGGTCACCTCGGCGTTTATCTGCAGCAGCTTGAACTGATTGTCGGCGTACTCCTTGACAGCAATAAAATCCGCCGGCACGGCCGCTACCAATTGCGCCTTTTCCTGCTCCAGTAACTGCTTTTTCAGCTCAAATCTGGCTTGCAATACCTTGGACTTGAGCTCTATGGACTGGCTCTGCTCCTGCGCCGACACCCTGAGCATGCTGGCTTCCAACTGTTCTATCTGGTTGGCCACCTGACTCTTGTCAAACACCACCACCACTTGCCCGGGGGACACCAAAGAGCCCTCGGGTAACATCCACTGAATTTGATAGCGCCAGGCATCACCGGCCTTGGGAACGCTGAAAGTCTGCGACTTGGCGGAACTGACTTTACCTGTCAGTAGCAGCTGCGCGGCGGGCTGCGACTTGGCGTCCGTCACCTTGCCCCCTGGCGCCCCGAATGAAGAAGAGGGTGATCCGGCTGCCGCCGGTATAGCGATTTCTGAAACAGCCAAGCTTGAAAAAGTAAGGCCAGAAACCGCTAGGCTTAAAAGTAAAAGAGAATCAAGCCGCATTAGCCCTCCTGTCACTCTGCAGGCAACCATCACGCATGCGGATAATCCGCTGGGCGTAAGCGGCCACTTCCTCTTCGTGGGTCACCAGAATAATGGTTTGCCCTGCGGCATGCAGCTCGGTAAACAGCGCCATGATCTCAAGCGAAGTCTTGCTGTCCAGCGCCCCGGTGGGCTCATCGGCCAGCAAAATGGCCGGGCGATTGACCAGGGAGCGGGCTATCGCCACCCGCTGACGCTGACCGCCCGAGAGTTGGTTGGGCCTGTGATCCAGTCGCTCTCCCAGCCCAACACGCCTCAGTAACTCTATAGCGTGGGTTTCATCGCCCTGCCCTTCTGGACTGTATCTCAGCGGCAGCATCACATTTTGCAGCGCCGTGAGTCTCGGCAAGAGGTGAAAACTCTGGAACACGAAACCTATCTGGCGGTTACGCACCGCAGACAAGGCATCATCATCCAGTTGTCCCACCTCTTCGCCATTGAGCAGGTAACTGCCGCTGCTGGGTTTATCCAGGCAGCCGATGATATTCATCAGCGTCGACTTGCCTGAACCCGATGGCCCCATGATCGCCACAAATTCATTGGCTTGAATGTCGAAACTGACTTCATCAAGCGCACGCACACAGGCGTCGCCCATCTGATAGGTTTTGCAAAGTTGTTGAAGCTTTATCATTGCTCTTGGTGGGTATTGCGACCGGCGCTCAACCACTCCTTGTTATTGTCTGCAGCTTTGAACCTTGGATAAAGGTGCAAGTTCCCTATTTAATGCCAAATTCCAGCGCCGGACCGCAAGCTAATTGTAAGCTGACATTTCAGCGCCCGAGAACCAATGCTGTGATGACCTCAAACAGCTTGAGGCCGATGCAACACCTCTTGGTGTAATTCGGGCCGGGCTCATGAATTCTTGCCTTGGAATCGGGCTTAGGGCCTGACTTATGGCCTGACTTATGGCATAGCCCCTATCCAGGCAAACAGGGCCGCGAGGCCGTAAAGCAGCGGCGGCAACAGGCTCTGGCCACTTTTTTGCCCGCCAAGCAGTCTGGCATAGAGATGCCAGACCATCAAGAGAAGTAGGTTGAGAACAATAAAGAGTATTAAACCAAACACATAAGTTGCCGGCATTAGTTCAAATGCGCAGGCGATCAAGGCCAGAGTAGCAGTAAGCAAGAAGGGCGCAAAGCTGAGATCCGCAAAGCAGTCCTGATATTCACGCCCGCTGACACGGCCATGGTTTTCCTGCGCCCAAGCTGCCCCTTGCCGGCGTTCGCGGGCTTTGGAGCGGATCCTGGGCCAGAACTCAATTACCAGCGCGAGCAAGATGATAAAAGCAGCCAATAACAGACTCAAAAGCATAGTGCCTCCCTCCCATGGACAAAGAGACAGGCTGCAGCCGCATTTTATTGCATCACATGTTGGCCATTATCCAGTAGTCGAGGCGCTTTTGCGGCTCGGCCAAGATGGTTTTGCAGCTGTCTTTGTATTGACTCATCAAACCACCCAAACTCTTGCTGTTACCCATGGTTTCCAGCATTTCGGCACGGGCCGCAGCCACGCCCTTCTCGGCATCCTGCGCCGAACTGTACTGGGCGGCCAAAGCCTCGGCATCCTTGGCAGATTGTTTCAGTCTATCTCCAACGGCGGCCATCTGCGGTGCATTCATTGCTGCTATGGCTTCAGAACTTATCTGATAATAGGCGGCGCATTGCTGCAACTCGGCGCTAAAGGCCTCCTCGGCGGGGCCGGCGAACACATTGGCACTGGAAAACAAGCCGATGGCGGCAAAGACAGACAAAGCAGTTTTATGGGACATCTTGGTGATCCTCTTGATATCAATGAAGGCAAGCTACTTTAGTGCCTGATGAATTTCAAGGTTTTAGGGTCAGACTGTAGTGGAAAAATTCATTGTCCCGGACAAAACCAATGGACTCATAGAGCGCCTGAGCCCTGACATTATTACGCTGGGTTTCGAGGATCAATTCATCAATGCCCTGTGCTTTGGCGTAACTCAGCGTGGCATCGAGCAGCGCACGACCTATGCCGACACACCTGGCATGCTGAGTGACATAAATATCATTGAGGATAAGCAGCGGCGCCGCCTGCAGCGAAGAAAAGCCGGGATAGAGCTGCACAAACCCCAAGGCTTGGTTTTGCTCATCCGGCAGATAAAAAATCACGGATTCATCCCGCTTAAGCCTTTGGCTGATAAAGCTTAACGCCAGTTCGGGCTCGCTGGGATATCCATAAAACCGGCGATACTCATCAAACAGCGGTGAGATAATCTCGGCATCCTGTGACTGTGCCCGAATAACTTGCTTTAGCATGAATGATTTCCCTTCAATTCTATTGTCCTAAGTGGCGCTCACTCACTGTGCGAGTTCGGCATGGTACTGATCACTGTAAAATGCCAGCCTGTCCTTGAGGCCTTGTTTCACCTCAGGCCATTCGCTGTCAATGATGGAGTAGACCACTGTATCCCTGACACTGCCGTCCTTGAGCAGTCTGTGGTTTCGTAAGATGCCATCTTGCTTGGCTCCCAGGCGGGTGATGGCTTCCCGTGAAGCTTGGTTGTGAAAATGGGTTCTGAACTCCACCGCCATCACATCCAGGGTCTCGAAGGCGTACTCCAGCAACAACAGCTTGGTTTCGGTATTGATGGCGCTGCGCTGCACGCTCTTGGCATACCAGGTATACCCTATCTCCAGCCGGCGGTTGGCCTGATCCCAGTTGCAAATGCGGGTACAACCGACAATTGCACCGCTGCCTCGGCTACGTACCGCAAAGGCCAAGGCTTCACCGCGCTGCTCACTATCCAAAGCCTGCTGGATATACTCCTTCATCTCATCCGGATGCGGCACGCTGGTGTACCACAAGCGCCACAACTCACCATCGGCGACCGCCAGCGACAACGCCGGCAGATGATCCTGACTCAAAGGTTCGAGGATCACATGTTCTCCGGTCAAGCATGCTTCCAGTCCCATGATTTGCCTCCCTAATAATGCAAGATGATGATTTAACACTTGTTTGATTACCAGACTAACATGAATAAATCATTAAACCAGAGAAAATGTTAACAAACGGTTTCTGCAGCAAGCCAGCTGAACTCTGTCAATCTGACGGGAAAACCCGGCCTTTTGACCCGCTGAATATCAGCCAGGGCTGCAGTCAATAAGTGCAACACGCATGCTTGAACGGACTGAGGCATCAACTGTTGACCAGCACGCTTCTGCTCACTATATAGATTGAATTGAAGCAACCTGAGATGGTGCTCCTGAAGAACCTTCTGATCACATAGACGGAGTCGCACTTCCAAGTTGAATTCGTGCTTCCCTTGAATCACTATATAGAGACGGTAATAGAGTCATGACAGTTGAATAATTGCAGTCGAAGGCAGAATGATGAGCAAGAAATGTTTTAATTTAGGGACCCTATCCGAGGACTTCGACGAGTCTGATTGTATGTTTAAAGAGGTTGATGAGAGAAGTTACTTTTATGCCACCAATGAATATATACCTTGCTCTTCTCGTTCACCCATAACTTGGGAGGATCTAGAGATATCAGATAGTACTGAGATTCCTGATATCGTTGAAAAAGGTGATAAGCTCGTATCCAAAGAAGTTGCTAAACTAATAATGTCATTTGACCCTTATGGTGTGGAGATATATCCAGCAAGTTTGCTCATTGAAAATGAACTTCTTACAGAAAGGTACATAGTATCAATAAAGAATGTCATTGACGTTATAGATACTGAGCGTAGTAGAATTATTCAAAATCCAAAGCCCCACAGACCACCTATTGTTTCTCGTCTAGCTATATGCCCGGAAAAACTCGAGCTTATTCCATTACATAAACGTTTGGTTTTTAGGGTGAAAGAGTCAAATACGGTATTTTTTGATGTTAGTATTATGGAAAAGTTTATCGCTGGCCTTATGAACGGCCATCATAATTTATGTCAAGCAATTCCGTTTGATACATCAGAATTAACCCCAACAATATAAGCGCTCAGAATAGTAAAACGTTGGCCGGGTTAACCCCGGCCGAATATCGTGCCAGTTACAACAATTCATAACTAGCGGCAACCCGGAACCAACCGGCTATGCTGGCGCGATCTTTATGGGTTGGCCGCACTTCATGGGGGAAACGCTCGCTCAGGAAGATCACCAGAGTGCCCATTCTCGGCGGGATCTGCTCAAGCAGAGCGTCGTCCTCTTCATAGAGCATCAGCTCACCACCATCACCCTGTTGCCAGTCGGGGTTAAGGAAAAATACCGTGGTCAAGATCCGGTTGCGACTGCCCCGCAGCGCATCCAGGTGTTTACGGTAAAAAGTACCAGGGCGATAAAAGGCGTAATGGCTTTCATAATCGAATAGCCCCATAAACAGGCGCCGGTTAAGCCCATGACGCAAGCAGGCCATGTATTCCAAATAGTCGGCATCCGGTTGTTGTGCTTCATTCAACCAGCGGATCCTGTCTGAACGTATCTCCTGCTCGCGAACACGCTCATTGCCACGGCCGATTTCAGCCCAGCGAAAACTCTCTACCGGCGAGTGGTTGACCTTATCCAGCAATGCGCTACTCAACGTTTCCGGCAGCACATCCTCAAGCACTATGTATCCCTTGTCCGTAAGTGCATCGGCAATCCTGTCCAATAGTTCGTCGTTTAACAGCGAAACCAAATGGGTATCCTCTCTGAAATGCTGCGGCTGTCGTTGCCTGCTTACTGACAAAGCCACAACCTAAAAAGCCCCCACTTGAATAAAGCGGGGGCCGATTCTGATAGCTGCGGATACTAGAGCATTCGATTTGGGCTGACAATCAAAATAAAACTTTCAATTCATATAGTTACAACACTAAACATATATTATCAAAGAGACTCTCAAGCTAAACAGGGTGCAAATTCAAGCGCTTAAGTTGTAGCTTGAACCCATTGATGGGAAAAATCAGCTCGCGCCTGTGGGGAAGTTAATTATCTTCTATACTCTCAAACAGGATTATGACTGTAAAACAGTGAATTATGGGATCAGAACGTCAACCAACGCGTCAGTTCTATGTTCGTGCCGCCATCATAGCCGCCGAACTGGAAAAGACTCAGGGCCACTGCAAAGAGATCAATATCATCGCCAGCAATGCCCAGGCAGCATCGATTCGTGCCGGCAGCATGGCGCTGGGCTTTAAGGCGCTAACCCATTCCATCGACGAACTGGCGCATTTCACCACCCACTCAGCCGCGAGAATCAATCATCTGGCACAGACCATCAGCCGCCTGACCAGCGAGCAGACCAGAGTCCGCAAGGCGATGCTGCAATTTGCCCGCGCCAGGGAGAAAGCCCGCAAAGCCCGTTATGGCGACAGCATCATGCCGGCGCTGGAGAAGAACAGCCAACACTTTACGGCCCTTGAGCAGCAGTGCAAACGCCTGAGCCTGGATATTGAATTGCAACTGGAAGAGCTCTGCCAGCAGCTGAAAACCGCTAAAGTGCTGGCCTCGCTGTGCCGCATCGAAGCCTGCCGGATAAAGCCCGCCGACCAGGCCACTTTCAACCATGTTGCCAACCGGGTCGATGCTGCTGCCGGCGCGATCCGCACTCAGGTAGATAAGGCGATTCAATTACTTGAACAATAAGGGAGTACAGGGATGAAGAGCCAACTCTTGTTGGAAACCCATAGCCACAAATGGATCTATTTTGGCCGGGATCCGGACAAACCCGATGGCATCATAGACACCAATCAATATATGTTGGTCACTGCCGAGCAGGCTCTGCTGATGGACCCTGGTGGCATAGAGCTATTTGCCCCCATGCTGGCCAATGTGGTTTGTCACATCCCCATAGAGCAGCTCACCCATCTATTCGCCTCCCATCAGGATCCCGATATCATCTCATCCCTGGGGTTGTGGGATCAGACGCTAGAGCGGGCCCAGCTGCACGCGCCCTGGATTTGGGAAGGTTTCATCCGCCATTTCGGGATGGAGCATATCCAATACCAGGCCATTAAAGATCAAGGCGGCAAGCTGACGCTCGATGGCGTAGAGGTGCAGTTTATCCCGGCCCATTATCTGCACGCTTCCGGCAATTTTCATGTCTACGACCCTGTCGGCAAAGTGCTGATGTCGGGCGATATAGGTGCGGCACTGGAAGACACGGATGCCGGGCTATTTGTCGATGACTTTGGCCGTCACACCGAGAAGATGCGCTTTTTCCATCAAAGATGGATGCCCTCCAACCGCGCCAAGCAGGACTGGATAGCCAGAGTGAGAGAGCTGGAGCTGGACTATTTATGTCCGCAGCACGGGCGGATATTCAGGGGCGAGCAGATACCTGAGTTTCTCGACTGGTTCGAGCGCCTGGAGGTGGGGGTTGCGGTAGGCAACTGAGTAAAATAGCTTGATGCCATGAGCTTGGCCCATGGCAAGTTTTCCGCCATTGAGTGTCCGGCAGCTATCAGAGATAGCGGGCAAAGGCGCTGCCCTCTTTGGTGGCTTTGAGCGGCGCTTCAACCACAGGGGTGCCCAGATAGAGAAAGCCCACTATCTGATCGCTGCCATCGAGCCCCAACGCCGTATTGACCGTAGAGTCAAAGGCAAAGGCACCAGTGCGCCATATTCCGCCCAGCCCCTGGGCAAATGCGGCCTGCTGCATCGCCATCACGGCGCAGCCGGCTGCCAATTGCTGCTCCAGCTCAGGGACCTTGGGATGATCTTTGGTCTTGGCAACCACGGTTATCACCATAGGCGCCCTGAGCGGCATACCGGCAGCCTTGTTGATAAAGCCCTCGTCGGCACCATCTGCTGTTGCGGCCGCCACAAAAATATCCGCCAGGCGATTGAGCCCTTCGCCGGTAGCAATAATAAACTCCCAGGGCGCCAGGCCACCGTGATCCGGTACTCTGGCCGCAGCATCCAGGATAATTTTCAGTTGCGCCTCATTCGGCGCCGGAGCCTGCAGTCGTGGACATGATTGACGGGTAAGAAGAAGAGTAAGTGCGTCCAATGCGCGATCCTCAGCTGAGATATCAATGACTTCACAGGATACCAAATCCGCCCCGGATCGCCAGAGGCAAAAAAGCCGGACGACTTGTTTTAAGCAACAATCAGCCGAGGTTAGCGGTTTTGGGCAGCCATTTACGGCCAATAAAATAGTCCACACTGGTGTAACGGCCGCCGCCCATAAACAGCAATACCAACAGCATAATGAAATAGGTGGCCGCAAACTCAATGCCGTTGTTGAGGATCACCAGGTTACCCGAACTGGTAAGCCAGTCGTAATTGCCGTGCTCCTGCAGTATCCCCTTGGCCCGCTCAAGCTTCTCCACCGAAGCCATCACCCTGTCGTTTGCGAGCCAGGATGAGGGGTCGGCAATCGCCAGCCAGCCGTTGGACCAGTGCACACTGAAGGCCGCCACCAACATGGTAATACTCATGGGGATTGCCACCAGCCGAGTGGCCAACCCGAGCAGAAGCAACAAGCCACCAAAAAATTCGGTCCCGGCCGCCAGCGCCACCATCACTTCAGGCATGGGCAAGCCCAGCCCCCAGTCCGGATTACCGAACCAGGCCGCTGTGTCGCTGAAGTGGCTGAGTTTATTGTAACCGGCCTGCACCAGCACCGGCGCCAGATAGAGCCGCAATGCCAACGGTGCCAGGCCATCGAATTGGCGCAGTGATTTCAAAAATGCCGCATAGGTTTGAATGATGGCTTGCATGAAAACCTCCTTATTCGGGGAGTATTCCTGTCATGCTGCAGTTGACCCGGCAATAAGCGATTTTATTTCAGTCTTTAGTTTAGAAATGTGCGAACAAGCCCCATGCCCGTTCTACAACTCAAAGACTCGCTTTACGATCCCATAAGCTCAGGGCTATGCCTGACTCAGCTCATCCAGATCGTCAATCAAGTTGCCCAGCTTACGCTTGAAGTGCTTTTGCTGGCGCTCACTCAGGCTCTGGTGCAGTTGCAACAACAGCATGCCGAAGTTTTCCGTGTTCTGCGCCAATTTCTGCTTGTGCACATCAGACTTGAGCTCATCGGGCGATGTCATCAGCAGCCGCAAGCGCTGCGCCAACAAGTCAGAATCACTGCGTTGCAGCAAGGCTTGTTTGAACTGCCGGAGCCACTCGTGACGATACTCGAGCCACATATCCAAGGTCGCCAGTCGGCGGCTGTTGTGCTCATGGATCAGGGCCTTTTGCTGCTCACTCAAACGCCCCAGCCAATCGGCAAACAGCTCCTCCAGCCGTTCATCCGCATCTTTAATCAGTTGTTCCTGGTTCTTGTCCTTGTATTCATCCACCAGCTCCTGCTCATCGGCCTCCAGTTTGGCTTTCACCTGGGCGACCTGCTTGTCACTCAAAGAAGCGATAAGGGGCAAAAGATCGTCAAACACCTGGGCAAACAGCCGAAACCAGTGATCTCTTGCCATATCCACATGATGGCGCCAACTCTGTGGCGTTAAAGTGCCATCGGCAAGCTCGGTTTGCAGTGTTTTTAACTGGGCACTGTATCTGGGTAACTCCTGGCTGCGATGCCAGGCGAGAAAAGGGTCGAGAATGGCGTCAAACGCCTGCTCCTGTTGCCGGTCGAGAGTGACATAATCTTCCAGCTGCCACTCTATGGCCCAATCGAGGAAATAATAGCTGACCTTGGTGGAGCAGGCACTGAGCGCAATAAGCAGCGCCAGGGCAATAACAATGCGTTTCATCCATTAAATACTTTAAGTTGGCTAAGGCCAGGCGACAGCTTCCCTGCCTGACTCATTGATGCTTTACAAGATGCCAGAAGTCATCAAACCAGTCGAGATAAGACTGCTGCTGATTGTCCCAGGCCATCTGCAAGGCCCAGCAGCAGGCAAACAGCCAGTAGACATCGACGGCTGCAGCCACGGCCAGGTGGGCATCGCCGGTTAAATGCGGATGCTGCTCAAGATAGTGATAAATGAGCCACTGTTGCCCCTCGGCGCCCAATTGATGGGATGACAGCACCCCGGCCAACTCAAACAGCGGGTGGGAAGCGCAGGCATATTCAAAATCGACGCACTTGAGTCCATCCTCGGCCAGCAACAGGTTATGAGGATTGAGATCCCTGTGACAATACTGAGGCCTCAGCAGACAGGCCTCCAGCCGAGTGTTGCACTGCTCGAATAACCCTTGGGCCGAGTGAAGTTGCATGAGCCGCTGTTGCCAGCTTGAAGGCTGCACCCGGCTCAGTGCCATATCATCGAGCCGCTCCAGATAGATGCGCCACTGCTCGGCAACACTGATTTCGAGCTTGGGGGCCGGCATTGCTCTCAGCCCCAGCAGCAACTCCAGCAGTAAAGCCTGAGGTGATTTGCCTTGCTTGGCTACCAATACAGCGCCTGAGCCCAATTCATGTTTAGGCTCATGTTTAGATTCATGTTTGCGCTCAGGCAGGCTAGAGAGGCTCTTTGAGTTTACATAGGCTTTTTGAGCCGCGCTTGCGATCTCGGCCGCACCTTTGGATGCGAGTAACTGCTGCCAGTTGGCTTGCGGCGCTTGTTCGATAAAGCGGCTCAGATATAACCCCTTGTCAGCGCTGACCCAAATCAGCCCTGGTGCCAGGTTCGCCTTCTCGGCAACCCGCCAACATGCCAGTTCGTTGTTTCTGTCGCAGATACGGTCTGAGCCCGGGGAATTGACTCTCAGCACTATTGACTCGCTACCGGCCTGCAAGAGCCAGTTTTGGTTGCTTAGCCCAAGGGTGAGCGGCTTGGCCCCCTCAAGCGGCCACAACTGTAGCCGCTTGAGGGCGGCGTTGAGCTCGCAGCTCAAACCTTCACCCAGACTGGTTTCAAGTGCTGTCAGCGGTTTGCCTTTCATGCCGCGCCGCTTTCAAGCTGTGAGGAGTCGCGACCGCGGGACTCCTGGGCTCTGGCGCGCCAGATAAAGTATCCGGCTACCGCCATCCCCACGTAGAGCACAAACAAGAGTGAGGTCAACATCAAGCCCTTGCTTAAATAGAGATAGATGGACACCAGATCAATAACCACCCAATAGAGCCAGTTTTCCAGCACCTTGCGCGCCACCAGAAAAGTCGTCATCACAGCAAAACAGCTGGTTGCTGCATCCAGGTAGGGAAAGGCTGCCTGAGTGAAAGTCGCCATCATATGACCGACAAACAGAGACACCAACCCAGTCAACAAAATCAGTACCAGGTGCCGCTGCCAGGGCCAGGAGGTCACGGCCACTCCTTGATGGTTTTCCCCACCCCGGCGCCAGAGCCAGTATCCGTACAGCGCCATCGCCATGTAATAGACATTGAGCACTGACTCCATCAGCAGCGCGACTTTCCAGAACAGCACAGTGTAGATGGCGGTGCTGGCAAAGGCTGCCGCCCAACACCAGATATTGGCTTTCATGGCCAGCAGCAGATAGGCCAAGGCCAATACCACAGCTACCGCTTCCCAGGCGCCCATACCCTGGGCCTGAGAGCCGGCCTCGGCGAGCCAGTGCCAGAATTCACTCATGGGTTATTCCCTGTGGCCCAAGTTCAGCTCACCGCCGATAAATTTACAGACAAACACCGCCTTGCCAAATTTCTCGTGCGCTGCCTGCATCTCAGTGGCCAGCATGGCCATCACCTCGGCATAATCACCGCACACCTGAGTAGCCATGGCATTGGTGGTTCTCTCTATGTTGGCATAACTGTCCAGGCGCTTGATAAACCATTGAATAGGCTCCAGATACTCATCGTGGAGCGGATACATGCTGATTTCGGCAGTTAACTTCATTTTACATCTCCTGTAATGAACCGGGGCGCTGCAACACGCCCCGGCCGACAACGGCTTATGCCATCAGATAAATTTGACCTTGAAGGTCACACCAATCTGGCGTGGGTCCCCGTAGCGGATATATTGCTTCTCGGCCCAGTCCTGATCCGGCTCATTGCCGAAGTAGAAACCGCGCACGCCGTATTTTTCATCGAACAGGTTGCGGCCCCAGAGGTAAACCGACCACTTGTCTGCCTCATAGCCCAGCTTGGCGTTGACCACTTGATAGTCTTCAGAGCGGGAGTCATTGCTGTCTGAATAGTAGAACGCACTCTTGCCACTGCTGTTGAGGTTGGTAAACCAGCCCATGTCATTGCGCCAGGTCATGCCGAGACTATAGGTCCATCTCGGCGAGTGGGCCAGTTCCCGGCCGCTGAGATCCACAGGGTTGCCATATTTATCCTGATACAGGTAATCACCGTATTCTGTCTGCAGATACCCAAGGCTGGTGTAGAACTGCAGTGAATCTGTGGGATACCAGTTGGCTTCCAGCTCGGCGCCATAGTTATTGGAGCTGCCGGCGTTTTCGGTGAACAGAATAAAGCGCTGGGGATCGACAGGATCCTGCAGCGAGGCCGCTACCTGCTGATCTTCCCTGTCCATAAAGAACAGTGCCAGACGAGTATCCAGCAAGCCATCGGCCCAACTGGATTTCAGCCCCAGTTCATAGTTGTAGAGGATTTCGGTATCGAACTCTTTCTTGTCGGCCAGCTCCTGGGGCAACGTCATATTGAAACCACCGGCCTTGTAGCCCCTGGCTATCCGAACATAGGCTTCATGGTGTTCAGCCAGTGCCTTGGACAGGGCAATATGGCCGCCCCACATGTTTTCCGATGGACTAAAGGCATCACCATTGCTGTCGCTGTAGTCACTCTCACGTCGCTCGAGACGAGCACCGATAGACAGGCTGTAACCCGCTCCCAGATCTGAGTCCAACTGGGCAAACACCGCATAGTTACTGGCGCTGTAGCGGGAAGTCAGCACTTCATCCGGCCAGCTGTTGTATTCAGAGTAGAGATCATTGTCCTCATCGAGATCCATAAAATAGAGCCCGGCCAGCCAGTCTGAGCTGCCGCCGAAAATCCGCCCGGCCTCGTTGGAGCTGAATCTGAACTCCTGTGACAGAGTGCGCCGCTCACCGCGTTTATCCCAGGTGTAATCGTACTCACAGGGTGCGCCGCCACACTCTTTCCCGGCCCAGTAATCCGGGTTGGCCCAATCACCGTCGTAACCGTGGTGATGATCTGTGGCGGCATAGCTTGACAGGGACACCAGCTCAAAAGCCTCAAAGCCGGTATAGCTCAGCTTGAGACTGGAGCCCGTGGTGCGCTGCTTGTCGACGCCTGGCGCATCGGTAATGGTATCGAAGCCGTTATTGTCCAGGGTCCAGGCATCATAACCATTGTCAAAATCGGCGTGCAGTAGAGTGAAGTCCGCCTGCAACTTGTCGGTGGCGTACCAGCGCAGCTTGATACGGCCGCTGAATTCATCACGCTCATTGGTATCGTCACGGCCCAGATACAGGTTGTCGCGATAACCGTTCTGCTTGTGTTGCTGCAGCGCCACACGGTAGAGCAACTTGCCGGAATCTGTCACTGGGCCGGAACTGAAGCCGCTGAAGGTTTGCAGATTATCATTACCGAGCGAGACTTCGGCGCCGTGCTCGAACACGTCTGTGGGATCATTGCTCTTGAGATAGATAAGACCGGCCAGGGCATTGGCGCCATAGCGGGTACCCTGGGGGCCGCGCAGCACTTCAAACTGCTGCAGGTCGTACAGGCTGGAAACGCTGCCCAGCCCGGAGAGATCGATATCGTCGATAATAAAGCCCACAGAGGAGTTGGGCGCTCCCTGGTATTGCTCCTGCTCACCTACACCGCGGATCTGGAAGTATCTTGGCCGGGAGCTGGCACCTGACCAGTTGAAGTTGGCCACATTACCCAGCATGTCTTCGAAATGCTCGGCGCCTTGATCTTCAATGCGCTGCTCATCGATAACAGTCACACTGGAGGGCATCTTCTCCAGCGTCAGGCCACGAAAGTCGCCGCTGACGACTATTACTTCCATGGCTTGTTGCTCATCTTGCTTTTCAACGCCGGGATTATCGGCGGCATGAACGGGTGCCCACAGCAGCATCTGAATGGTGCTGGCAAGCAGAGTAGGTACGGTAAACTTGGACATAGGACCTCAAATATTCACAGTTTGAGATCCGGCAATAAGAAAGCGAGTTGAAAGTGCACGAATTGTGGCCCATTCCTACGCCGGTACTAGCCGGATCAGGTTCTAAGGGTTCGTCATACGACATCTCAGTCAACCGCAATGCGGTAAACACCCCTTGGCGCGGGCCAGTATACACGAGTTACCAACAAAAGTGAGCCAGGTTGCCAAATTGTACCTGAGGGCATAAAAAAACCGCCCACTCCAATACTCCCGAGTGTTGAGCATTCAACGGGAATAATGGCTCGGGCGGCAGTGGTGCCGAGGTTTCAACTTTTAGTTTGAAAAGGCCTCGCGCACATAGATCTCAAAACGGCTGGCGGTCGGATTCGGCGCCACGGCGCTCACCTGCAACTGCTGTTTACCATGCAGCTTGACCGACTTCCAGGACACACCTTCATCATCCAGGGTATAGCCGCTGGCATCATACCAGGTGAACTTGTACTGAATGCGCATATCGGTAGCGACCTTGCTGCTGATGGTGGCTGTGCCTCTGAGCAAGCCGCCCTCGCCTCTGGCCATAAGATCACCCACACTCACAGAGCGGGCGAAGCTGCTGTTGTCTGCTCGGGTTTCACCGGTCGAGCTGGCATACACCCCGGCCGTATGGTTGGCGCAGCCTGCCAGAGCCAGCAGGGTTGCTACTACCAAGACTTTTTTCATCTGCCAATCCCTTATTCTCAATCAATCAAAAAGTGCGCCCTGGCCGTTGCAATCAACTGTTTGCGGTTGGTTTGCCAGCAGTCGATATTGACATTGGCTACTCGCCGCCCCTGACGGGTTATTCGGCACTCGGCGAAACTGTCCTTATGATAACCGGCGCGTAAATAGTCGATGGAAAAATCAACCACCTTGGGCACCTTACTGGTTTGCATAAACACCATAAGCTGGATGATGGCCGACATCTCCATAAACCCGGCTATCACGCCACCGTGAATGGCCGGCAGTACCGGGTTACCTATGTTGTCATCTTTGGCCGGCAGACGAAACACCAGTTCATCGCCAAACCTGTCCACCTGCATGCCGATAAAGCGAGCATAGGGAACATGCTCAAGCAAGTGACTGAAATCATTGGTTTCTGTCACTTTAGCAACTATGCTTTTTACATCCATGGATGCCTTGGGATCTGTCATTTTGTTTCCTCACCCATCAGTGCCTTGCGGAAAGTATCCCCTATCATTTCAGGGCTTATCCGCATAAAGGAGCCAACCGCATGGGCTATGGGGTCGTCTATGCTGTCCTGATAGGCAATGGCCCGGGTGAACGCGACGCTGGATGACAATTTATAACACTCGGCAAAACCATACACCGGCTTGTGGGGCTCGGCAGGCTTCATATAGTCGACCCGCAGATCCAGAGTTGGCGAGATCTCCAGCGAACCATATTTGTCCTTGATGGCACAAACCACGGCGCAACCACTGGCAGTATCCATCAATGTGGTGATAACCCCACCATGAATAACCCCGGTTTCAGGGTAACCCACCAGCTCGGTGCTGTAAGGCAATTCTATCAGTACATGGTGCTCACTGGCCTCATGCACCTTGAGCCCAAGACGGCGGCACTGGGCCAACTGGTTGACGAAACGGGTAGCCAGAGTCGTCAGCGGGAAAAACTCCGGATTCACTTTCATGACGCTGAACTCACCATAGGCCCCAAGGCTTTACCGCCAAGCAGATGCATGTGGATATGAAACACTTCCTGGCCGCCATGTTCATTACAGTTAATGATTAAACGATAACCGTCCTCGGCGATCCCGGCCTCGGCGGCCAGCTTGGCAGCCACAGTCACCATACGGCCTATGGCCTGCTCATCCGAGGCCTTGGCGTCATTGACTGTGGGGATCAGATGATTGGGCACTATCAGTACATGGGTGGGCGCCTTGGGATTGATATCCCGAAAGGCGGTTACCAATTCGTCCTGATACAGAATGTCCGTGGGGATTTCACGGCGGATAATTTTGCTGAATATGGTTTCTTCGGCCATTTTGCCACTCTCCGGTGTGTCGGTTCAGACTCGGCCCAAGGGCCAAACCTCTGTGTTCTTGGCAGTATAATACCATTCGGCCCGGAGATGTAATCGGCCACGGCGATTTGAACCCCAAGCCATTTAAAACTCGGCAGCAATTGCCGCAGCCTGGCTTTTTTGGCAGCATTGTCGCCATGCTCAGCCGGATATGAGCCAATTTGGCTCCCGGCACTCGCCAACGATTCATACGGATATCAGATGATCAGTTATCAGATTTGCCCCATAGATCCCCACGCTCACCTGTTCGAGGTCAAAATCACCATTCAGGCACCGGCTCCGAAACAGGAACTTTGGTTGCCATCCTGGATCCCGGGCAGCTACATGGTTCGCGATTTTTGTCGCAATATCATAGATCTTAAAGCCTTTGATGAGCTGGAGCGTCCGCTCAGCATTACTCAGCTTGACAAGCAGCGCTGGCTGATAGATTCCAATGCCGAATCGCTGCAACTGCGCTACTCGGTTTATGCCTGGGATATGTCGGTGCGCAGCGCCCACCTGGATCAGACCCACGGCTTTTTCAACGGCAGCAGCGTCTTTTTGGCGGTGGCCGGCAAAGAGCTTGAGCCGCTGGAGCTGGAAATTCTGCCCCCGGAGGAGGAAGCCAACTGGCAGCTGGCAACAACCCTGAGTCGAATCGAGGGTGAAGAGTGGCAGTTCGGCCGTTTCAGCGCCGCCAACTATGATGAGCTTATCGACCATCCGGTGGAAATAGGCACCTTTACCCACGGCAGCTTTGAGGCCTGTGGCGTGCGCCATGATGTGATACTGACCGGGCGTCACCGCTGTCACATGCCCAGACTGCTTGACGATCTCAAGGCTATTTGCGAGAGCCAGATCCGCCTCTTCGGTGAAGCGCCGTTTGAGCGCTACCTGTTTATGACCCAGGTATTGGGCAATGGCTTTGGAGGACTGGAACACAGAGCCTCCACCGCCCTGCACTGCTCCCGTAAGGATCTGCCGCTGAGTATGGAGATGCCGGTCAACAAGGATTACCGTACTTATCTGTCGCTCTGCAGTCACGAATACTTCCACAGCTGGAACGTCAAACGCATTAAGCCTGCCAGCTTCATTCCCTATGCGCTGGAGGCTGAGAGCTACACCCGTCAGCTGTGGGCTTATGAAGGTATCACTTCCTACTATGATGACCTGATGACACTCAGAGCCAACAGGGTTTCCAATGAGCAGTATCTGGAGATGCTATCCCAGACCATGACCCGGGTGTATCGGATGCCGGGCAGGCAGTTGCAGAGCCTGACAGATTCGAGCTTCAATGCCTGGACCAAGTTCTACAAACAGGATGAAAACGCCGCCAACGCCATCGTCAGCTATTACACCAAGGGAGCTTTGTTTGCCCTGTATCTGGACTTGACTCTGAGACTGGAAACCCAGGGAAAATACACACTGGATAACCTGATGCAAAAGCTGTGGCAGGCCTTTGGCAGTCAGGGTATAGGCACTGAAGATGACTCCCATCGCCACCTCTACGAGGAGCTGCTTGGCCGGGATGCCAGCGCAGAATTTGCCTTTGTGGATAATACCCAAGAGTTGCCACTGGCGCCCCTGCTGGCGCAATTCGGAATCGAGATGCAGCTTCGCAGTGCCCAAGGCGCTCAGGATCAGGGCGGCGGGGATGTTGAGGGGCAAAAAATCGGCTTCGGAGCCCGCTACAAGGCTGAAGCCCTGGGGTTAAGGATTGTGAGTGTGACCAACGGCAGCGCGGCTCACAGCGCCGGGCTCGCGGCTCAGGATCTGCTGATTGCCGCCAATGGTCTGCAGGTCAGCGCTCAATTTGAAAATGAACTGCAACAATATGAGCCCGGCGATAGTCTGGAGCTGCACTTCTTCCGCCGTGATGAACTGATGACAGGCCAACTGCCTATCAACCCGGCGGCAATAGATACTGTGTCACTCAAGCTCACCGATCCAGCCAAAGCCAAGGCCTGGCTGGGTTAAGAGCCTTGACTCTCGGCCACATCGGCCATCAAGTGACGCTGGGCCCAGGCCATCACCTGGGCTCGGTTGCTTAAATTCAGTTTGCGAAACACCCGATAGAGATGGGTCTTGACCGTACTTTCACTGACATAGAGGGAAGTGGCAATCTGTTGATTACTGAGCCCGGCCAGTAGCGCCTGCAGCACCTCCCGCTCCCTGAAAGTCAGCACATCGCCACTAAGCTCTCCCTTGGCCAGCCGGGATTGCAACTCAAAAGGAATATCGCAGCCGCCCTTCTGCACAATATCCAGGCCACGGCCCAACTGTGCCAAGGTCGCCTCGGGATAGAAAACCGCCTTGACCACAGACGGCAACAACAGGCATTCATACTCCACCCTTCTGGGATAATGCAGTAACACCACTTTGCAACCGCGATTCCTGGTGGCCTGTTTAAGAATCTTATAGCCCAAGGCCGGTTCCACAGTGGCCAAATCCAGCAACAACATGTCGACATCAGCTCCCAAGGCATCTGTGTGCCATCTATCGGGAGATAAGCAGGACAAGCGTACCAGAAACTCCTGCGGCCAACGGCTATCCATCAGCTCGGTCAACAGCGCGGATCTGGAAACCACCAGCCAGTGCATCACATTGAACATAGGCTGCCCTCAGCTAAAAACCCCAAAGAAAATTTACATTACCGCAACATGAGTATCAAAGCAGACAACTGCTTGAAATGGAAGTACAGATTCCTTACCAAAAACTCAAAATGAATAAGAGTTAACTGAACAAGTGCCGCTACAGGCGTTAACATAAAGGGGTAAAACAGATCTGGGGGATCAAACATGGAAACAAATACTGCGGGCCAAGTGCGCCTGTCTCGCTATAAGGCATGGGATCTTCCCACTCGCCTTTTTCATTGGATAAACCTGCTTTTGGTGCTGCTGCTGGTGATCATCGGCGGAGTAATGATGTTCAAATCTGACTTCGGGATCAGTGGTCTCGACGCCAAAATCGGCCTGAAGACACTGCACGTCTGGATAGGTTATGCCTTTGCCATCAACCTGGCATTCAGATTACTGTGGGGATTATTCGGCCCTATCAAGGCGCGTCTAGGTAAACTACTCCCCAAAAAAGGGGAATTGGCAGGCTATCGTGCAGCACTCAAGAAAGGTGAAAACCCACAATATCTCGGCCATAATCCGGCGGGCAAACTGGCGGTCATCGCCTTATTGGGTTTGCTGACGCTGATCATGGTGACAGGTTTGGTGCGAGCCGGTACTGACATCTTCTATCCACCGCTGGGCGGCATGGTTCAGGAATATATCGCCGCCGATGGTGTTGAGCCTGCCAGCCTCAAACCCTATGATGACACAGGCGTTAATCCAGGCAAGGCTGCAGCGATTAAGGGTGCCAAGGGCTTGGCAGGGAAAGTACATGTCTACAGCGTATATCTGTTGCTTCTCTTGGTATTGCTGCACATAGCCGCGGTGATCCACGCCGAGCGTAAGCGTCAGCCCGGTATTATTTCTGCTATGTTTTCCGGCAATAAATATCTGCCAACAACGCCGGTGGATAAAGACTGACTGAGATACTGGCTCACCACACAGAGCCAGAGATAGGCACCAGCCAGAAACAATAACGCCGGCATCAAGCCGGCGTTGTCATTCGTGCGATATGCGCTTCTTACTTCAGTACGCTATCTGAAGTACGGCCATCATCGTGGCAGCTATCGCAGGTAGGCTTTTGACCTACGTTCATGTCGTGGGGAGCATGGCAATCAGCACACATCAAGGCACCATCGTGTGGCTTGTGTACCGCATCCATTTCTGCCAGCGAACCGTGACAGCTCTGACACTGTTCAAATTCATAGGCGCCGTCAGCTGAAGGTGAACCATCGGCATGACAGCTTTCACAGCCACCCATATCCGCGTGGAAATCTGACAGCTTCTGATCTTCTGCAAAAGCAGACGGTGACATAGCCAGTGCGGCCAAACCGGCACCGAACAACACACTCAAGAGTTTCTTGCTCACAATAATATCCTCCGATGATGACAGTCGAGCAAAGGTTCTTATGTCAGGTATGACCTTTGTCTCACTATCAGTAAATAGCACGACTTGGATTAACTTAGCCAAGCTTTTGCCAATTGGCAAACTAATTCTGAGTCGCCGCCACTTTAACAACTTGCGCAAAAGCAAAATGTGCGCTGAATCATGTAACCATCGGTTAATTACGGAATTTTACATTTAATTTACACATAAGCATCTGTATCAATAAGCGTTTCAACAGCATAAAAAAAGGAGGCCAACCGGCCTCCTTAAGAGAAAGTATTGCTAAATTATCCGCGGTTTCTCAGCGCTTCGATACGCTTTTCAAGCGGTGGGTGACTCATAAAGAGTTCGGTCATTGAGCGCTTGCCATTGATACCGAAGGCCGACATATTGGCCGGCATGGCACCGGTTTCCGGCCCGGTGCGCAGACGTTCAAGCGCCGCAATCATCTTGTTCTTGCCGGCAAGGCGAGCGGCACCTTCATCGGCGCGGAACTCACGGATGCGGGAGAAGTAAGCCACCACCATGGACGCCAGAATACCAAACAGCATATCCAGCACAAATACCACAGCCATATAAGCTATGGTGCCCAGGCCTTCACCCTCTTCATCGTTGCTGGCAACAAAGTTGTTGATGATACCGGCAACCACACGGGCAGCAAAGATAACAAAGGTGTTCACCACGCCCTGGATCAGGGTCAGAGTCACCATGTCACCGTTGGCCACATGGCTGACTTCGTGCGCCAGTACGGCTTCCACTTCATCGGCACTCATGCCGTAAAGCAGACCTGTACTCACTGCCACCAGAGAGTTGTTTTTGCTTGGGCCTGTAGCAAAGGCGTTCAGTTCAGGCGATTGGTAGATGGCCACTTCCGGCATCTTGATCCCGGCCTGCTGTGCCTGACGGGCTACGGTCTCGAGCAACCAACGCTCTGTGTTATCTCGGGGCTGAGTGATCACCTCACAGCCCATAGTCTTCTTGGCCATCCACTTGGAAATCGCCAAGCTGATAAAGGCGCCACCAAAACCGAAGATCGCCGCAAACACCAGCAAGCCACCCATGGTTTGAGTATTGACACCCAAAATAGACATGACGATCGATGCCACCAACAGGATGGCAAGGTTAGTCAAAATCAATAGAAATACACGCTTCATATCAGCTCCTGTAAGGTACCCTTGTACCGGAATTGCGTCATTGCAGACATAATATGTCCACTTGGCGGGAATTCAAGTGGGAAAAGGTAAATTATTGTTTAGCTTTCCCGCCCAAACGCCCCGGTTACGCAGAGGAAGCAGTCTAGGCAGGCTTGATTAAATCAAACTTAATCAATTGCCCGAGTGCAGCTTTTTAAGGCGACCAAAAACACCGGCGGCGATTGTTGAGTGTAAAGGCTTTTTGTTACCATCAAGCAACGCAAATCAATCTGAAGGACAGCGACGATTATGACGATAAATACCCTGCTGCTCAGCAGCTCCCGCGCTGGCGACACCCCTTACCTGGAACATGCCCTGCCCTATATTGAGCCTATGACAGAAAAGGCCCGCAAGTGGATATTTATCCCTTATGCCGGTGTCAGCATGAGCTATGACAACTATCTGGAAGCTGTGGTTAATGGCCTGGCACCATTGAGGCTGGATATCTCCTCTATCCATCAACATGGCGATCCCAAGCAGGCTATTCGCGATGCTGACGGCATTCTGGTTGGTGGTGGCAATACCTTCCACCTGTTGCATGAGTTGTACCGCTACGATCTGCTGCATCTGATCAAAGAGGAAGTCGCCGCCGGCAAACCCTATATTGGCTGGAGTGCAGGTTCAAATATTGCCGGCCTCAGCATACGTACCACCAATGATATGCCTATTATAGAGCCGCCATCATTCAGTGCCCTTGGCCTGCTGCCACTGCAGATCAATCCGCATTACAGCAACTACAAGGCGCCGGGTCACAATGGTGAAACCCGCGCCCAGCGCTTGCTTGAGTTTACCTGTGTCGATCCCAAGACGCCGGTACTGGCCATCCAGGAAGGCAGCGCCCTGTTGCTGCAGGACAATAAACTGAGTCTTTTGGGAGATAAGGAAGCTTATCTGTTCAGCGGTGTAGAGCAGGAGATCCCCGTGCCTGTAGGCAGTGATCTTTCCAATCTATTGAGCTAAAAAACCTCGGCCCTACGTGGCCTTGCTGCTTTTTAACTCCAGGGCTCAACCGGGCACTTTGGCCAGCAAAGGGCTCAAATCCAGGTGCTGAGACATGGCCTCGGCACTGGGATGAGCCAGATGCGGCACCACTCCCAACAGCGGCGCCTGCATCAAGTCTTTAAGGCTGGCCAGGTTTTCATCGAAGCGACTCATATCGGCTTCGGCGCGATTGGCCACCCAACCGGCGATTTCAAGCCCATCGGCGCGGATCACTTCCTGGGTCAACACGGCATGATTAAGGCAGCCAAGCTTCATTCCCACCACCAGAATCACGGGCAGAGCCAGTCCCTGCACCGCTTCCGATAAGAAACGCCCCTCCCCCAAAGGCAAACGCCAACCACCGGCCCCTTCTATCAGGCAGAAATCGGCCATGGCATATTGGGTAAAATCCAGCGCTGCCAGTACCGCCTCGGGGCTGATATCCAAGCCGAGATCGGCGGCAGCAACATGAGGGGCAATCGCCGGCTCAAAACTGAAAGGATTCACCTTGTCGTACTGCAGTTTCAGAGTGGATTCATCAATCAGGGCCAGGGCGTCCGGGTTTCTCAGCCCGTAAGGGGTGTTGTGGCAACCCGAGGCCAGGGGTTTTACCCCCAAGGTTTTCAAGCCATGCTCGACTCGTGCCTTATGCAGCAGCGCGGCCCCGACCTGAGTCTTGCCACTGTCGGTATCTGTACCTGTTACAAAAAAAATCATCGCTGAACTACCCCTACAGCCAAAACATCAATGGTTATTTTCGGGCCTGAACCATTACTATCCTGTATGTCAGCGGCATTCCCTTGTCCGTTCTAAGGACTTCGGCCTGCCCGTTAAGTGTATGCCAAAAACCCTTTCCCTTGAGCCCGGCACCTGAGTTTTTGTCGGCGCCGACTGAAGCGCCGACCCCCTTGATGGAGTAAAGCAATTCCCTGAGATTGGCAAAATGGCACTGAAAGGTGCGGCTTTGCGTGTGCAAGCTCTGCCAGGGATGCTGCGCCAGCGCTTGCTCCAACTTATGTTCGGCTGCAAACGCCTTGACTCGCAGCCCCAGCGTCTGTAATTCGGGCAAACTGCCCCGGGCCACTATGGCTAGGCGCGCCGAACCGCCTGGGCGCATGACCCGAAAAATCTCTGCCAAGGCGGCCGGAATATCGCCGCACCACTGCAGCGCCAGATTGGAATAAACCGCATCAAAACTGTCGTCGCCAAAGGGAAGCTGCTCGGCATTGCCACAAACAACCTGATAATCGGGGAAATTTCCCTTTAGCTGCTTGAGCATTCCGCTGGCGATATCCAGGGCGGTCACGCTTTGGGGGCCGAGCGTGGCAAAAGCCGTGCCCGGACCTGCACCTATATCCAGCAGTTTTCCCGAGTGTGGGCAATCGTCCCAGTCAAGCAAGGCTTCGGCCGTCAGACGCTGCACCCTATTGTGACGCTCATAAGCGGTTGCCGCCTTGGAAAAACGCCCGGCGACATCCCCGAGCGGCACGGATTGCACCAGGCCTGCGTGACTGGCCAGAGGCTCATGACTCATGTTGCTCATGCCATCAGCTCCGCCAATGCCGAGGCCAAGGCCAGTATATCCTGCTCCCTGTGCTCGGCGCTCAGGGTAATACGCAGTCTGGCACTGCCTTTGGGGACTGTGGGGGGCCGAATCGCCCCCACCAGGAAGCCGCGTTCCAGAAGCCTTGCCGCCAGCACCATACACTTGCCACTCTCACCCACCAACAAAGGTTGAATTGGTGACTCAGATGGCATCAAGGAGATCCCCGCCACTTGGCAGCTGCGGCGAAACAAAGCGATATTGGCGTTGAGGCGCTCGAGCAAGGGCTCTTGCTGGATCTGCTCCAGAGCCTCGAGCACGCCCATACAGCAGGCGGGTGACAGCGCGGTGGAATAGATGTATTCACGGGCATTGGCCACCAGATAGTCTATCAATTCCTGCGAGCCCACAATCGCCGCGCCCTGACCTCCGAGCGCCTTGCCAAAGGTCACCAAACGGGCAAATACCGGCAGGGATGATGACTCAAATAGGCCAAAGCCGTGGGCATCATCGAGAATAAGCGGGCTGCCGTGCTCTTGGCACAAGTGGCTCAATTTACCGAGCGGCGCCCTGTCGCCATCCATGCTGAACACGGTTTCGGTGAGCACAGCGCTGCCGGGATGCCGGGCCAAAAGCGTTGTAGCTGCCGCCATATCGTTATGGGCAAAACGCCGTATTTTGGCCTTTGAGTCGCGCAGGCCATCTATCATGGAGGCGTGCACCAATTTGTCGGCAATCACTGTATCTTCAGCGCTAAAAAGGGTTTTCATCAGCGCAGTGTTGGCGGCAAAACCACAGCTGAACAGTAACGCCGCTTCTGCGCCGAGCGTCCGGCACAGACCTTGTTCCAGCTTGAGATGCGCCTCGCTGTAACCCGAAACCAGAGGTGAAGCGCCGCTGCCGCAGCCATAGATCTCTGCGCCCTTGGCGAGCGCAGAGATGACCTTGGGATGACGGGCCAGGCCCAGATAATCATTGGCGGCAAAATCCAGTAATGGTTTGCCTGTGGCTTGGGCAACAGGATGCAATAGTCGTTCACGGCCGGACGCTGCTGCAAAGCAGCGTCTTTGCCTGAGCAAGCCGCCGCGCGCAAGCTCTTCACGGCGGCGGGCCATTTTGTCCAGCAATGAGGTCAAGTTACAGGGCTCCGGCGTCGTAAAACTGTCCCTGAGCCTTGTTATTGACAGCCTCTGCCTTGGCCGCGGCGCGGGCTATTTCGGCGCCCTCTTCCTCGACCGTGGCGGCCTTGCCCTGCTCCGGGGTCAATCCCAGACGGCGGAACAGGCTCATATCGTCATTTTCTTCCGGGTTAGCGGTGGTCAACAACTTGCACCCATAGAAAATCGAGTTGGCCCCGGCAAAGAAACACATGGCCTGCAGCTCATCTGTCATATTTTCACGCCCGGCCGACAAGCGAACCCGTGACAAAGGCATCATGATTCTGGCCACGGCTATGGTGCGCACAAACTCCAGCGGATCCAGGTCGTCCAGGCTATCCAGCGGCGTACCGGCCACCTTGACCAACATATTGATAGGCACAGAGTCGGGATGTTGTTCCAGATTGGCCAACTGCTGCAGCAACCCCGCCCTGTCGGTGGCCTGTTCGCCCATGCCGACAATCCCGCCGGAGCACACCTTCATGCCGGCGGCGCGCACATTGGCCAGGGTGTCCAACCGCTGCTGATAGGTGCGGGTGGTGATGATGTCACCATAGTATTCCGGCGAGGTATCCAGGTTATGGTTGTAGTAATCCAGCCCGGCTTCGGCCAACTCGTTGGCCTGGTTTTCGCTGAGCATACCCAGGGTCATACAGGTTTCCATCCCCAGGGATTTAACCTCCTGCACCATCTGCTTGAGATAAGGCATATCGCGTTCATGCGGGTTACGCCAGGCGGCTCCCATGCAGAAACGGGTCGCACCGGCGGCCTTGGCACTTCTGGCCTCTGTCAGTACCTTTTCCATCTCCAGCAGACGCTCTTTTTCCAATCCTGTGTCGTAGCGGGCGCTCTGGGGGCAATATTTGCAGTCTTCCGGACAGGCACCCGTCTTGATTGATAACAGACGACTGACCTGAACTTCATTGGGATTGAAATGGGTTCTGTGCACGCTGTGGGCACGAAACAACAAATCATTCATCGGCAGGGCAAAGAGGGCTTCAACCTCTTCACGGCGCCAGTCATGGCGCAGCTCTGTATTGGACATATTCTGTGTTACCTGAGTCTGATCTATTTGTTGCTGAAGCCGATTTTGCCGATTAATCCATCGGGATCCGGGTTCAGCTGGCTGCTTGAAGGCCTGAATTATTTTCGTTAGCATACCCGCGACGCCCTCACTGTCAACGCCAACCAGTCATACAGGTTTACCTTTGGTTAATATATGAGCATAGATTATTGTTTTGACCGTCAGCATATCTGGCATCCCTACACTTCCATGAGCCACACCCTACCCGTTTATGGGGTTAAAGCCGCCGAGGGCGTGCGCCTGACGCTGGAGGATGGTCGCGAGCTCATCGACGGCACCAGCTCCTGGTGGGCCTGCGTCCATGGTTACAGCCACCCGGCAATTCTCAGCGCCATGGAAGAGCAACTCAAACGCCTGAGTCATGTAATGTTCGGAGGGATCACCCATGAGAGTGCCATTGAGCTGTGTCGCCAACTCATCAATATCACCCCGGAGCCACTGACCAAGGTGTTTCTGGCTGACTCAGGTTCCATTTCGGTGGAGGTGGCGCTGAAAATGGCACTGCAGTACTGGCAAGGACAAAACAAGACTGAGAAAAACCGCATCATGACGGTCAAGCAGGGCTACCATGGCGACACGTTCGCCGCCATGAGCGTCTGCGACCCGGAGGGCGGCATGCACACCATGTTTGGTGACAATGTGGCCCGGCAACTGTTTGCCCCGGCGCCGAGCACACCCTTTGGTGAAACCGCAACGGCAGATGACATCGCCGGACTCGAAGCCATGCTGGCCGAGCACGGCAAGCAAACCGCCGCGCTGATCCTCGAGCCCATAATGCAAGGTGCCGGTGGCATGTGGTTTTACAGCGCCGACTATCTCAAGGCGGCTAGAGCCCTGTGCGACAAGTACGATGTGCTGCTGATCCTGGATGAAATCGCCACAGGTTTTGGCCGTACCGGTAAGCTGTTTGCCTGCGAACACGCAGACATAGCGCCGGACATCATGTGTGTCGGCAAGGCGCTCACCGGCGGCTATATCAGTCTGGCGGCGACGCTGTGCAGCGATAAAGTGGCGGCGGGTATAGACAGCTCCCCTGCCGGCGTATTTATGCATGGGCCTACCTTTATGGCCAATCCTCTGGCCTGTAGCGCCGCCCGCGCCAGCCTGGCACTGCTGGCAAGCGGTAAGTGGCAAGCTCAGGTCAAGGCCATTGAAACTCAGCTTAAACAGGAACTGGCACCGGCAGCGGTACTGCCGGGAGTCAAAGCGGTACGGGTGCTTGGCGCCGTTGGGGTACTGGAGATGCACAAACAGGTCAATACCGCGGCGCTGCAGGCCGAATTTGTTGCCCGCGGCGTGTGGATCCGCCCCTTTGGTAAACTCATCTATATCATGCCGCCCTATGGTATCAGCGCAGAAGAGCTGAGCTGCCTGAGCCGGGCCATGCTGGAAGTGGCAGCACTGACGAGCGAGCAAAATCAAGATGACAACGCCTTCGTCAGTCACGGCTGAGCCCGCTACACCTCAACTCTACTCAGGACAGCAAAAAAAGCGGCTCAAATGAGCCGCTTTGTCTTGAGGTAAACCAAGCCTTGCAGGGAATGTTTACTCAATAAAACCCTTTTAGAACTTATGGTACTTATCGATACCAAAGGTTCTGCCGGTGTCATGGCAAGTCGCACAGGATTCGGCACTTGGCTGTTTGAACCACTCAACAGCCGGGATATCCACGCTGATATCACCGCCATTTTGGCTCATATGCGCCTTGGCCGAATCACTGGTGTGGCAGGCATAACAGTTTGCGGTGACCGGGCTGGTCATCTTGCTGCCAGGCTCCAGAATATACTGGTTGGGCACAGCGGCCAGCGACAGGCCATCCTGGTGACAGGCCACACAACTGCTGGCCGGTGCAATCGCTGCGGCGCCGTTGGCTTTTCCTGTCTGACTCCAGTTACCATCGGCATCCTGAGCCACTTCACCGACAGTTGCCCCCTTACCCCAGTGCCAGCTGTGGATCATGGGACCGAAGCCGGCACCATAATCGGCGCTGGTGCGGGCCATTCCGTTGCCGTGACAAGCGATACAACCCTTACCACCGTTATCGAACTCACCGTTCTTGTGGAAGGCAGTCACATCGTTATGGCAGGTGATACAGCTGCTGTCGGCCACCACCTGACGCCGATCAAAGCCGGAGATCTTGCTGCCATCGGCCGGACTGATCACATCTGAGTAAGCTGTGAAGGAGACCCCCATGGAGCCGTCATAACCATTGGCACGAATGCGATCACCTGTCTGACCACGTACCTTGCCATCATAGTACTGCCAACCTTCGCTGGAGAAAGTCACCCGCGCCGAGAACATATAACCGGCATTCTCATAACCTGCCGCTATGTTGGCCGCCGCATAACACACAGTGCGGGTACCATCGGCATTGTCCGTCTTGGTTTCTGAGTTACGGGCGCCCGGGCGGCCCACCAGGCCATGGTTGTCATAGGCATGCAAGTATGCGCCGGCATAGACTATCGGCTTGGCGGCAACATAACCTGCGGTGGCATAATCGGCATTATAGTTGTTGCCGATATTGACCAGATTGCCCTCTTTATCCTTGACACTGATAGTAGAACACCAGCCACCGGCACCATCGGATTCAGGGGTAGAAAGTGCCACTGTGTAACCAAGGCGCAGCGCTTGCAACTTGGTGATCCCGGCTTTCTGTTCATGCAGTTCACGGAAGTCCAGACCATTTGAAGGCACTATGTCCCCGGCCGGTGTTCCTTCTTTACCATGACAATCGATACAACCAGGGCCGGTAAAGTTACTATTGATGGGCGCATCAGTATGGCAACTGCTGCAGTTGAGCACGCTGAAATCCTTGCTGAACTCCCTGTGATTGATGTGACCTATCTTGGATAAGGTATTGGTGGCATAGCCACCGATGGAGAATCCTTCATCATTGGTCGCTGCGCGACTGACTGAGCCGTGACAGACCAAGCAACCTGCCACAAAATCCACTTCACCGTCCATGCCTTCAGCCACGTAGCTGGCGTGACGACGAGGACTGAGTGAATAATCCACGTGACAGGCATAACAGGCTTCTGTTGTGGTACTGAATTGACCTTCCGGCTTATTGACAACCAACGCCTTTGAACGGGCAATGGCATCATTACCGCCGACACGCAGCCAAACAATGCCTTCAGTGGCAGCATTAACACCTGCCATTGGGGCTTCAAAAATATAATGACCATCATCTACTTGAGTCAGCGTTGCACCTTCTGTTGCCTGAGTTACTGCACCGCCGATATGAACATTGTCCTCAACCCCATTAATAGGATTTTCATCCCGATTGAGAATAAAACCTTTAGCAGTCAAAGCAGCCACTTTTGCCTGAACATCTGTCAGTTCATTAATTAAGTCGCCATTTTCATCTGTTACTTCAAATTCGTAGCTAACCTTACCCTCGCCCAAAGTGTAATTAATCACTTTAACTTGGGTTTCGACCGATTGGGTCACTGGGGGATTCGTCCCCGGCTTCCCAGGTTCTCCGGGGGTTCCCGGTTCGCCTGGCGCTCCATCACGGCCATCTTCACCATCACTGCAACCGGCCAACAGTATCGCCATTACCATCAGCGCAACTCTTTTCTTTTTAAGTATGGTCATCTTTCTCTCCTGTCTGAGCAAAGGAATACCGCTTGCTCACTCTTTATTTTTAAGAGGAACAATCCGACTCCCGAAACTCAAACGAAAGTTATAATAATGATTAACGAGTCTATTCTGACCCGAGCAGATAATATGACTAAAAATAAAACAAAAGAGTGAGCAAAGACACAAGATGTGACTATGAAACATTTTAATACGATTGAAATTATTAAAATAAACTTAAAAATATTAATAGGTGAATTACTGGCTTTATTAAAGAAATATATCAACTCTAAATTTCTTTAATCATACTCATCTTATACCGATATATTTCAATTTATGAAATCAGATATTTTAATTTACTTGCAAAAGTTATTTTTAATTTCTTTGAAATTGACTGGCCATTCGTTGAATGGAGTTAAGACTTACGCCATGTTTGTTTCGCTTGGCACATTCACGCTGGTGAGTTTTGCTGCGCACATCACCAATCTGTTGAATATGCACCCGGTAATTCAAGGCCTTTGCAGCCGCCTGATAGGCCGCAAACTCCCACAGTGCCATGTTGGTATTGTCGCAGATAACCACAGGCACGCCAGATGCCAACCCCTCGATGAAGCGGCTCAGGTTGAGCTGATGAAATTCCGGCAAACGGGCAATGTCGAAGCAATAGCGGTTATTTTGGTAAAAGAAGCTGTCGGTTGAGCACAGGCCTCTCTCAGTGACATTCTGGGCAATCCTCGCTGGTAGTTCCTGGATAAACTGCCGAACCCAGTAAGATTTGCCGCTGCCCGGCAGACCGCGCATGATGATTGCCAAGCGGCTGTTGCCATCAATAGCCCCGGGGTCAATAACCCCCTTGATGTCTTGGATATTACCCGCGCTTGAAATACCGACAGGCGGCTCAAGCAGGCTGGCACCTGTTTTGGGCTCAGGCATCAGTTCTGGCCGGTTTGATTGCAGATAGACTGACCGGCAAGGATACGCTCCACCAGTGCAGGTACCATCTCACTGGCCTTGCCTTGCAGGTGAATTTGAAACTGGCTGTGTCTGTCTGCCGGCATCAGATTGACCTCGACGGTAAGCGCACCATGATGATTGGCGCTGTCGACAAAACCGGCAGCGGGATAGACAGTGCCTGAAGTGCCAATGGCAATAAAGAGATCGCAGTGATCCAAAGCATCGTGAATTCTATCCATTCCCAGGGGCATTTCACCGAACCAAACCACATGAGGCCGCAAACGCTGCGCCGGAATACAACAGGTGCAGGTATTCTCCGGCCCGAAGGGTTCGTGCAGGGTAAAGGTTTGCCGCGAGCGCGGACAACGCCCCTTGGAAAGTTCACCGTGCATATGCAGCAAGCGCCTGGAACCGGCTCTCTCGTGCAGATCGTCTATGTTTTGGGTGACAATAAGCAGTTCCCCCTCAAACTCCTGCTCAAGGCGAGAGAGCGCCGTATGGGCGGCGTTGGGTTCTATATTGCCCGCATGCAATTGCTGCCAACGGCCATTGTAGAAGCGCTCGACCAACTCAGGGTCACGCTCATAGCCTTCAGGAGTCGCCACATCTTCAATATGATGCTCTTCCCACAGGCCATCTTGATCCCTGAAGGTACGTAATCCGGACTCGGCAGAGATCCCGGCGCCGGTTAAAACCACGATTCGACGATGCATCTAGTGTCCTTTTTGTTTTTCTGTCATCCTGCCAACGATGACCAAACACTGCAATTATGCCTTGGTATAACCATACAAAAAGTATGTTTAAATTGCTTGTTTTTATTCAAATTTATGCCGATTATAGCCAAGTTACCCCACAGAAGTACCAAAAGCCGGATCAGAGGTTTAAGTTTTAGAACAGTACACATATAATGGGGTCTATTATCCACGGACGAACCTATGTGTAATACCAAGGGTTCTGCAATCAAGAGATTAGCCATGACAGATGGAAATCAAGCGCTGAAGAAAGCGGGTTTGAAAATCACCCTGCCACGAGTCAAAATCCTGGAGCTGATGCAAGAACCGGAGAACCAGCATATCAGTGCCGAAGATTTATATAAGAAATTGCTGGATATCGGCGAAGAGATAGGTCTGGCTACCGTTTATCGGGTACTGAACCAGTTTGATGATGCCGGCATTGTCAGCCGTCACCACTTCGAAAGCGGCAAAGCCGTGTTTGAACTCTCCACCCAACATCATCATGATCACCTGGTATGCCTGAGCTGTGGCAAAGTGATCGAGTTTTCCGATGATCTTATCGAGCGTCGTCAGCATGAAATCGCCATGCGTCACAATATCAAGCTCACCAATCACAGCCTCTACCTCTATGGCGTCTGCACCAACGACAAGTGCGATCACGGCCAAGAGTGATAATTAAAAAAACCAGCGCCAAGCGCTGGTTTTTTATTGCCGGTAACCTTGGAGTTACCAGTTTAAAGCCAGAGGCTCGCCCTTCTTCCTTGGGCAGGCATGGCTGAAAAGTGTTGGATCCGCATAGCAAAGAAAACGGTTATTGGCGAAAAGCCTGAACAACCAGTCCCCCTCTTCGGCAAACTGCGCCGGTGGGGTCAAATTCCCTACGTGCTTGGGCTCCAAACCGGCAAACTGCATCAGTTTGTCGGCGTCCTGTTCACTGATCAACTGTGGATCCGCCGGTAATTTACCGCTGCCGGCAGAAAAACCATTGTGGACAAAGTACTGCTTCATCTTTATCTCCATTCCCTGTCGTTGGTGCATTCTGAGTGACTTAGTTGTATATCACTCCCGTATCCGTTCAAGAGCCTTACCGGCTCCGGTGCTTAGCGGTGAAAATCACCTGAGCGCTCCGGTTGATAGATAATCTCTTCAATCCGCACTTTCACTGTGCCGCCACCCGGGCCCGGCCATTCAATTTCATCACCCTGGGCCAAGCCCAACAAGGCGCCGCCAACCGGAGCCAGAATTGAAATTTTACCGGCACTGCCATCGGCATCTTTTGGGTAAACCAGGCGCAAGGTGAACTCTTCATTGGAGGAAGACATACGAAAACGAACTTCAGAGTTCATGGTCACCACATTGTCCGGCATCTCCTTGGATGGCCTGATTTCCGCCCGCTCCAGCTCAGCCTCAAGCGCTTGATGGCCAGGAAAGGCATTGGCCGGCAATGAATCCAGTAAACGCTCCAGGCGCTCCAGATCCACTTCAGAAATTACGATATTAGGTTGTGTACTCACAGCAATCCTCTACTTTTCAGAAAAGCCGCCTGAGCGGCCCCACATCGGGTCATCCCTTCCCCCATTGAGGGTTGACACCAATACCCAATCGCTGAAAATCGCCTGACAGGCGTTTCAGACTCATTCAGCTTGAATCAACTATCTCGAGGTCTTTCGCCCCCGAATTGCACTTCAGCGCCGCATCGGGCGAACCAATACGGCGCTGAAGTCTGTGTTAACACTGCATCAAACCCTCTGGGTTTATCCGGATACCCGCGCCAGTGGCTGCTCTGGCGCAACCCATTACCCGGCTCCTGATAACAACAAACCCACAACCCAGAGAAAGATGATTGATAACAATTTGAATTTTTTAATTTTTTAGTGCATTAATGCACCAAGACTCCCCGAAGGGATAGCCTAGCCCCAATCTAACCTTTTCCCAATCAAATATCCAGCCGGGGGCATCTGAGCTTCATCACAGCAGCCAACAAAAAAGGCGCCTTGCGGCGCCTTTTGTGAGCTTAACGACTGTGCTTACCAGCCGGTCTTCTCACGCAGCGCGCTGCCGATTTCGGCCAGCGAGCGTACGGTAGTCACGCCCGCGGCTTCCAGAGCGGCGAACTTGTCGGCAGCAGTCCCCTTACCACCGGCAATGATGGCGCCGGCATGGCCCATACGCTTACCTGCTGGTGCAGTCACACCGGCGATGTAAGAGACCACAGGCTTGGTGACGTTGGCCTTGATGTAAGCCGCCGCTTCTTCTTCGGCGGTACCGCCGATTTCACCAATCATCACTATGGCCTCTGTCTGAGGATCGTTCTGGAACATTTCCAGTACATCGATGAAGTTGGTACCAGGGATTGGGTCACCACCAATGCCCACACAGGTAGACTGGCCGAAACCTTCGTCAGTAGTCTGCTTTACGGCTTCGTAAGTCAGAGTACCGCTGCGGGAAACAATACCTACTTTACCTGGCTTGTGGATGTGACCTGGCATGATGCCTATTTTACATTCGCCGGGAGTGATAACGCCGGGGCAGTTAGGGCCAATCATGCGCACGCCGGTTTCTTCCAGCTTCACTTTTACCTGCAGCATATCCAGAGTCGGGATACCTTCGGTGATACAAACGATCAGCTCGATACCGCCATCTATGGCTTCCAGGATAGCGTCTTTACAGAAAGGCGCAGGTACATAGATAACAGATGCAGTGGCGCCGGTGGCGGCAACAGCGTCTTTCACAGTGTTGAATACTGGCAAGCCCAAGTGAGTGGTGCCGCCTTTACCTGGAGACACACCGCCGACCATCTGAGTACCATAGGCAATCGCCTGCTCAGAATGGAAAGTACCCTGACCGCCGGTAAAACCCTGGCAGATAACCTTGGTATCTTTGTTGATTAAAACAGACATTATTTGCCCTCCGCAGCTTTAACTACTTGCTGAGCAGCGTCGGTCAGACTTGTCGCAGCAATGATATCCAAACCTGATTCGGCCAGTACTTTAGAGCCCAGCTCGGCGTTGGTACCTTCCAGACGCACAACCACAGGCACTTTCACACCGACTTCTTTCACGGCACCGATAATACCTTCGGCGATCATGTCACAACGCACGATACCACCGAAGATGTTCACCAGAACGGCCTTCACATTGCTGTCAGACAGAATGATCTTAAAGGCTTCGGCAACACGTTCTTTGGTCGCGCCGCCACCTACGTCGAGGAAGTTGGCTGGCTTGCCACCGTGCAGGTTAACGATATCCATGGTACCCATGGCCAGACCGGCACCATTGACCATGCAACCTACGTTACCGTCCAGCGCCACATAGTTCAGTTCGAACTTGGCGGCGTGGGCTTCACGTGGGTCATCCTGTGAAGGATCGTGCATGTCTTTGATCTTTGGCTGACGGAACAGAGCGTTACCATCTACGCCAATCTTGCCGTCCAGACAGTGCAGGTTGCCTTCGGTGGTGATCACCAGAGGGTTGATCTCCAGCAGGGCAAAGTCATGCTCCAGGAACATGGTCGCCAGACCCATAAAGATCTTGGTGAACTGCTTGATTTGAGTTGGGTTCAGACCCAGCTTGAAGCCAAGGTCACGCGCCTGGTAAGGCTGAGGACCTGTGATAGGGTCGATAATGGCTTTGTGGATCAGCTCAGGGGTCTCTTCGGCCACCTTTTCGATTTCCACACCACCTTCGGTAGAAGCCATAAACACGACGCGGCGAGTGCCACGGTCGACAACGGCACCCAGATAGAGTTCGTTGGCGATATCAGTGCAGCTTTCAACCAGGATCTTGGCAACCGGCTGACCTTTTTCATCAGTCTGATAAGTTACCAGATTCTTGCCCAGCCAATGTTCGGCAAAGGCTCTGATCTCTTCTTTGTCGCCAGTAACTTTAACGCCACCTGCCTTACCGCGGCCGCCAGCGTGCACCTGGCACTTGACTACCCACATGTTTCCGCCAATGCGACCGGCTGCTTCAACAGCTTCCTGAGCTGTGTCACAAGCATAGCCTTCTGACACTGGTAAACCATATTCGGCAAATAGGGCTTTTGCCTGATACTCATGCAAATTCATGATGATCTATCCGTATACTACGTTTTAAATCCAACCGGCCCCGAGGGGCCAGTCACGAGGTTATTGTCTGGCGGCGCTTACAAGTCCAGCAGCAGACGAGTTGGGTCTTCCAGCAGATCCTTAATGGTTACCAGGAAGCCAACTGACTCACGACCATCAATGATGCGATGGTCATATGAGAGAGCAAGGTACATCATGGGCAGGATTTCCACCTGACCATTGACTGCCATTGGGCGGTCCTTGATGGCATGCATGCCAAGGATTGCGCTTTGTGGCAGGTTAAGAATAGGCGTCGACATCAAGGAGCCAAACACTCCGCCGTTAGTCACAGTGAAGTTACCACCTGTCATATCTTCCACTGTCAGCTTGCCGTCACGGCCCTTGATAGCCAGTTCGCGAACCGCTTTTTCAATATCGGCCAGGCTCATGGTATCTGTGTCGCGCAGTACAGGCGTTACCAGGCCGCGAGGCGTGGAAACGGCGATGCTGACATCAAAGTAGTTGTGGTACAGGATGTCGCTGCCATCGATAGAAGCATTGACTTCTGGATAACGCTTCAGCGCTTCGGTTACGGCTTTCACATAGAAAGACATAAAGCCAAGACGGATGCCGTGTTTCTTCTCAAAGACTTCTTGATACTTCTTACGGATGTCCATGATAGGCTTCATGTTGACCTCGTTGAAGGTGGTCAACATGGCGGTGGAGTTCTTGGCTTCCAGCAGACGAGTGGCGATAGTCTTGCGAAGACGCGTCATAGGTACGCGCTTCTCGCTGCGATCGCCCGCCAGGGTCACAGGTGCTGTGGCAGCAGCTGCAGCTGGCTTGGCAGAGCTGGACTTAACGAAGGCTTCCACATCTTCTTTGGTGATACGGCCACCTACACCTGTGCCCTTGATTTTAGCGGCATCCAGGTTGTGTTCGGCTATCAGGCGACGTACTGATGGGCTCAGGGCATCGTTGCCTTCTGCCGCGGCTTCTTCAGCCTTTGGCGCAGCGGCTTCAGCCTGCTCTTTGCTCACTTCCTGGCCGGCAACCGCGCCGGCGACGAAGTTGGCGATAACCTGCTCTGCCAGGACGGTATCCCCTTCCTGGAACAGCAGTTCGCTGATCTGGCCATCTTCGGGTGCTACAACTTCCAACACCACTTTATCTGTTTCAATATCAACCAGGTTCTGATCACGGGAAACCGGCTCACCAGGCTTAACGTGCCAAGTGGCGATAGTCGCGTCGGCAACAGATTCGGGCAGTACAGGTACCTTGATTTCGATACTCATGGAAAGCTTTCCTTTTTGTATAAATTTCTATTACTTCAGTTTTAATGCGCTAGTGATCAGTGATTCCTGCTGATGCGTATGCAACTCAGGGTAGCCACAGGCCGGCGCTGCAGAGGCGTCACGGCCAGCGTAGCTGAGCTGGGCACCTTTGGGAATGGCTGCCCAGAAGTGATGCTGGCTGCAATACCAGGCACCTTGGTTCTGAGGCTCTTCCTGACACCAAACAAAGTCGGTCACATGCTGATAGTCTTTCAGTGCTGTTGCCATCTCTTCGTGTGGGAAGGGATACAACTGCTCGACCCGCACCAAAGCGACGTTATCGATATTCTCTTTGCGGCGACGTTCCAGCAGCTCGTAGTAAACCTTACCGCTACAGAACACCACGCGATCGACCTTGGCGGCATCCAATGTATCGATTTCGCCGATAACGTTCTGGAATTGACCATTGGCCAGCTCATCCATGGAAGACACTGCCAGCGGATGACGCAGCAGCGACTTGGGAGACATTACCACCAGCGGACGACGCATTGGACGCACCACCTGACGACGCAGCATGTGGTAAACCTGAGCCGGAGTCGAAGGCACACACACCTGCATATTGTGGTTGGCACACAGCTGCAGGAAGCGCTCCAAACGGGCACTGGAGTGCTCCGGCCCCTGACCTTCATAGCCGTGAGGCAGTAACATGGTCAAACCGCACAGACGGCCCCACTTCTGCTCACCGGATGACAGGAACTGGTCAATAACCACCTGGGCACAGTTGGCAAAGTCACCGAACTGGGCTTCCCAGATAGTCAGGCCGCCTGGCTCAGCAGTGGCATAACCGTACTCGAACGCCAGCACTGAGGCTTCAGACAACACTGAGTCAGTGATGTCGATAGGGCCCTGCTCTTCGGCCACATGGCGCAGCGGCAGGTAAGTAGTGGCATCGTTCTGGTTGTGCAGCACGGCGTGGCGATGGAAGAAGGTACCACGACCCGAGTCCTGACCCGTGATCCTGACTCTTTGCTTGTCTTCGAGGATGCTGGCATAGGCCAGAGTCTCGGCAAAGCCCCAGTCCATCAGCTTCTCGCCTTTGGCCATAGCAACGCGGTCGTTATATATCTTGGCCACGCGGGAGTGCAGCTTATGGCTCTCCGGCACATAACTTATCTTGTCGGCCAGATTCTGCAGACGTTCGCGGGTCATACCGGATTCAAAAGACTCATCCCACTCGCGGTTGAGATAAGGAGTCCAGTCCACAGTGTGCAGCGTCATTGGACGCCACTCTTTGACCACACAATCCCCTTGATCCAGCGCATCACGATAGCTGTTGATCATGGCGGTGACATCGTCGGCCGCAATGCTATTTTCGGCAATCAACTTGTCGGCGTAGATCTTACGTGGCGTTGGGTGCTTCTTGATCTTGGCGTACATCAGTGGCTGAGTCGCGCTTGGCTCATCGGCCTCGTTGTGACCATGGCGGCGGTAGCACACCAGGTCGATAACGACGTCACGCTTAAAGGTGTTGCGATAATCCACCGCCAGCTGAGATACGAAAGCCACAGCTTCTGGATCGTCAGAGTTGACGTGGAAAATCGGCGCCTGCACCATCTTGGCGATATCGGTACAGTATTCGGTTGAGCGCACATCCTGGTGGTTGGAGGTGGTAAAGCCCACCTGGTTGTTCACCACGATGCGGATAGAACCGCCGACTTTAAAGCCACGGGTCTGAGACATATTGAATGTCTCCTGCACTATGCCCTGTCCGGCAATGGCCGAGTCACCATGGATGGTGATAGGCATTACCTGCAGGCCATCTTCGCTGCCGCGGCGATCCAGTCTGGCGCGTACCGAACCCATCACTACCGGGTTAACGATTTCCAGGTGTGAAGGGTTAAACGCCAAAGCCAGGTGGACATTGCCACCGGGTGTTTCAAAATCGGAAGAGAAGCCCTGATGGTACTTAACGTCCCCTGAACCCAGCGTCTCATGATGCTTGCCGGCAAACTCGTCAAAGAGTTCGGCAGGACGCTTGCCCAGAATGTTAACCAGAACGTTAAGACGGCCACGGTGAGCCATACCCACGACTATCTCTTTGGTACCCGCTTCACCGGCGCGATAGATAATTTCGCGCATCATAGGCACCAGCGAGTCGCCCCCTTCGAGAGAGAAGCGCTTGGCACCGGGGAACTTGGCACCCAAATATTTTTCCATGCCTTCGGCGGCATTCAATCCTTCAAGGATCCGGGTCTTGACGGCCTTATCATAGCTGCCCTTACCCAGTGAAGGTTCGAGACGTTGCTGGATCCAACGTTTCTCCTCGGTGTCGGTGATATGCATATATTCGGCGCCGATAGAGCCGCAGTAAGTCGCCTTGAGCGCCTTCACCAGCTCACCCAGTTTCAGGGTATCACCGCCATAAGCAAAAGAACCTGTGTTGAACTCCCGCTCCATATCCTCGCCGCTCAGGCCGTGGAAAGCCGGATCCAATTCAGCAACTGTGTCGCGCTTCCACAGCTCCAGTGGGTCCAGATTGGCATTCTGGTGGCCACGGAAACGGTAGGCGTTGATCAATTGCAGAACTTTTACCTGCTTGGCATCCACATCAGGATCGGACACACGGCTGGTACCTTTGCTGCGGCCTTCCTGTGCAAGAGAACGAAAATAGTCACGGATCTTGGAGTGAGAAGCTTCGGGTACATCAGCAGAGGCACCGTTCACGGGAGGGAGTTGCTCAAACACCGCACGCCAGTCATCAGATACCGAGGTGGGGTCTTCTTGGTAGGCTTCATACATCTCTTCAACGTAGGTCGAGTTCGCCCCACTCAAGTGAGATGATTCGAGCCAGGCTTTCATGCTGCCTTGGTGCATTTCTTATCCTTTCAAACTTGATACACGTGCTTAGCCATATTTTCCCTGCCTTGGCAGGGTCTCAGCCGCCCCTGGGACATCCGGATGTTACGGCCTTTTGTAGTCCTTTACACACAAAAGAGCCACTTCCTGCCCAGAGAAAGTGACTCCCTACGAGCCTATGTAGTTATTGGATTAAGCTCGTCGTCTTGCATTTATACAGCCCGCTTCAGCAACATGGACTTGATGTGTCCGATGGCCTTGGTTGGGTTCAAGCCTTTCGGACAAACATCCACGCAGTTCATGATGCCGTGGCAACGGAAGACGCTGTATGCATCATCCAGCTCGCTCAGACGCTCTTCGGTCGCAGTATCACGGCTGTCTATCAGGAAGCGATAGGCATGCAGCAGACCACTGGGGCCAACAAATTTGTCCGGGTTCCACCAGAATGATGGGCAAGCCGTAGAACAACAGGCACACATGATACATTCATACAGGCCATCCAGGTGAGCACGCTCCTCCGGTGACTGCAGATGTTCACGGGCCGGCTTCTTCTCATCATTGATGAGGTACGGCTTGATCTTCTCGTATTGCTTGTAAAACTGACTCAGGTCAACCACCAGGTCACGCACCACAGGCATACCGGGCAGAGGACGGATTTCAATCTTCTTGCCTTTGAAGGTAGACACAGGCGTGATACAGGCCAGACCGTTTTTGCCATTCATGTTCATGCCGTCGGAGCCACAAACCCCTTCACGACAAGAGCGGCGGAAAGACAGGCTTGGGTCCTGCTCTTTAAGCTTGAGCAAGGCATCCAGCACCATCATATCTGAACCTTCAGCCACTTCCAGGCTGTAATCCTGCATGTAGGGCTTGGTATCTACATCAGGATTGTAGCGATAAACTGCAATATCCAATTTCATCTTCGCAACTCCTTAGTAGGTACGCTTCTTAGGCGGGAAGGCTTCACGTGTCTTGGGCGCCATGTTCACTTCACGGGTGGACATGGTTTCGTTGACAGGGTCAAACAGGCTGTGGCACAGCCAGTTGGTGTCATCACGCTCAGGGAAGTCTTCACGGCTGTGAGCACCACGGCTCTCGGTACGGAAGTTGGCTGCGTAAGCAGAAGCGATTGCTGTCGCCATCAGGTTATCCAGTTCCAGACACTCAATACGCTGAGTGTTGAACTCTCTGGAATTGTCAGACAGCTTGGCATTGGCCAGACGCTCACGAATTTTCTGCAATTCTTTCAGGCCTTCTGCCATGGCATCACCGCTACGGAATACCGAGAAGTTCAGCTGCATGCACATCTGCAGATCTTTACGGATAACCGCTGGATCTTCACCGTCTTTATTGCTTTCCCAACGATTCAGGCGCTCAAGAGACTTCTGTATGTCGGCTTCGGTCGCAGCCTTGGGATCTGCGGTTTCATCCAGCGCTTTACCCAGATGCTGACCGGCCGCACGACCGAACACCACCAAGTCGAGCAGTGAGTTACCACCCAGACGGTTGGCACCGTGAACCGATACGCAGGCGATTTCGCCCACGGCGAACAGGCCCTTGATATCTTCTTCAGTACCATCGGCGTTCTTGTGGATCACCTGACCGGATACCTTGGTTGGCAGACCACCCATCATATAGTGACAGGTTGGGATAACCGGAATTGGGCCATCGGCGGGATCTATGTGAGCAAAGGTACGGGACAGTTCGCATACGCCAGGCAGACGCGCTTCCAGAGTTTCTTTGCCCAGATGGTCCAGCTTCAGCTTCAGGTGTGGGCCCATAGGACCTTCACAACCTCGGCCTTCACGAATTTCTGTCATCATGGAGCGGGCAACCACGTCGCGGGATGCCAGGTCTTTGGCGTTGGGCGCATAGCGCTCCATGAAGCGTTCGCCGTCCTTATTGAGCAGGTAACCGCCCTCACCACGACAACCTTCAGTCACCAGAACACCTGCACCTGCAATCCCGGTTGGGTGGAACTGCCACATTTCCATGTCCTGCAGCTGAACCCCGGCACGGGCAGCCATACCAACGCCATCACCTGTGTTGATGTGGGCATTGGTGGTAGAGGCAAAGATACGACCGGCACCGCCGGTAGCCAATACAGTGGCCTTGGCTTTGAAGTAAACGATTTCACCGGTTTCAATTTCGATTGCAGTACAACCTACGATGGCACCGTCTTCGTTTTTAACCAGATCCAGGGCATACCACTCGGAGAATACCTGAGTCTTGTTCTTAACGTTCTGCTGGTACAAGCAGTGCAGCAGAGCGTGGCCGGTACGGTCAGCTGCAGCCGCGGTACGGGCCGCCTGCTCACCACCGAAATTCTTGGATTGACCGCCGAAAGGACGCTGATAAATAGTGCCGTTTTCAAAGCGTGAGAATGGTAGACCCATCTGCTCCAGCTCGATAACCGCTTCGGGGCCGGTCTGACACATGTACTCGATGGCATCCTGGTCGCCGATGAAGTCGGAACCTTTTACCGTGTCGTACATATGGTGTTCCCAGTTGTCCTCGTGGGCATTACCCAGAGCAACAGTGATCCCGCCCTGAGCCGAAACCGTGTGAGAACGTGTAGGAAAAACCTTGGACAGGAGCGCACAGCTCTTGCCTTCTTGGGAAATCTGCAGTGCTGCGCGCATGCCGGCACCACCGGCACCAATCACGACAGCGTCAAACTCGCGTACTGGAATAGCCACTTAAACACCCCACACTATTACTATGCCTGACGCCAGATAAGCAAAGGCGGTCACGACAAAGACAAACTGTAAAACCCCACGCAGTGCTACGTTTTTGACGTAGTCTGTCAGTACCTGCCAGATACCGATCCAGGCATGGATCAGCAGCGCAATCAGCGCCAACAGAGTAAAGACTTTCATCGGCAGTGAAGCAAACAGCCCATGCCAGACGTCGTAGGTGAGAGGTGAACTGCAAGCTGCGAATCCGACCAGGAATATAGTGTAAACGGCCAGAATGACGGCGCTTGCGCGTAATAGGATGAAGTCATGAACACCACTGCGTCCAAAACTCGCTGCATTGGTTACCATACCCAGATCCCCGCTAATACAGAAAACACTGCGGTCAGGACAAATACTGCCTTGGCCGATGCTTTACCCGAAGGTAACTCTTCCCAACGACCGGTATCCATTACCAGGTGACGCAAGCCGCCCAGCAAGTGGTAAGCCAGTGCGGTCAGAATGCCCCACAGGATAAACTTCACCACGAAGTTGTCTAACAGAGATTGTACGCCTTGGAAACTCTCGGCCGACGCCAGCGAGGCATTCAGCAACCACAGGAGTATACCAACAGCGAACAGCATGATGACACCGGAAACCCGGTGCAGAATGGACACAATTGCAGTCGCCGGGAAGCGAATGGTCTGCAGATCTAAATGGACAGGTCTTTGCTTTTTCACGTTCTGCTCACTCAGCTCCATTGAGCATTTTTTTTGTTATGTGAACCGATTTTGCTCTTACACAGTTCCGTGACTGAAGTCACAGAGAAGGGTTTCACAAAAGAAAGTTGAAACAAAAAGCTAACTTGTTGACAACACACAAAATTAGTTAATTAGTGATATGCTAACCAAGCCCGCCGTTTGCAGCTCTTGCGAGCCGGAGCAAGTATACTCGCCGTAAATGTCAAATACAAACATCACATTATCCAAATTTTGTTTTTTTGAGCTTTTTTCAGGATAAGTGCTGGTGTTATCAGGGAAATTGGTCTTACCTATACCATGGTCTAACGAATTTAAACGCTTATTTAAATTGAAATGTGATCTAGATTGGCTGTAAAGTAATGGCCGTTTGACATGCCGCACTCACATAAGAATGAAGTAAGGAGAACGGGGTATGGCTGATTTAAAAGCCAAATTGGAATTACCAGGGAACGACTCGATTGAACTGCCAGTGAAACAAGGAACTGCTGGTTTCGACGTAATCGACATCAGTAAACTCGGCAGTAAAGGCTACTTTACCTTTGATCCAGGATTTCTCGCGACGGCCTCCTGTGAATCTGCAATTACCTATATCGATGGCGCACAGGGCGTATTATTGCACCGTGGCTATCCGATAGATCAACTGGCGACAGAATCCGACTATCTGGATCTCTGTTACCTGCTGTTGTACGGCGAGCTGCCAACCAAGGCAGAGTATGAGAAGTTTGCCTACACAGTTAAAACTCACACTATGGTGCATGAGCAGTTGGCCTTCTTCTTCAGAGGCTTCCGTCGTGACGCTCACCCAATGGCCATGCTTTGTGGCGTAACAGGCGCCCTGTCTTCTTTCTATCAGGACTCTCTGGATGTCAACGATGCCCGTCATCGTGAAATTGCAGCCTTCCGCCTGGTTTCCAAGATGCCGACCATTGCCGCCATGTGCTACAAGTACTCCATAGGTCAGCCGTTCGTGTATCCACGCAACGATCTGAGCTATGCCGGTAACTTCCTGTCGATGATGTTCGCGGTACCTTGTGAAGAGTACAAGGTGAACCCGATAGTTGAACGTGCCATGGATCGCATCTTTATCCTGCACGCCGACCATGAACAGAACGCTTCAACCTCTACCGTGCGTCTGGCGGGCTCTTCGGGTGCCAACCCGTTTGCCTGTATCGCTGCCGGTATCGCTTCTCTGTGGGGACCTGCCCACGGTGGTGCCAACGAAGCTTGTCTGCGTATGCTGGAAGAAATCGGCACTGTGGATCGCATCCCTGAGTTTATCGAACGCGCCAAAGACAAGGATGATCCTTTCCGTCTGATGGGCTTCGGTCACAGGGTTTACAAGAACTTTGACCCACGCGCCAAAGTGATGCGTGAAACCTGTCACGAAGTGCTGGCTGAACTCAAGGTTAACGACCCTCTGCTGGATGTCGCCATGGAACTTGAGCGTATCGCGCTGGAAGATGAGTACTTCATCTCCAAGAAGCTCTATCCAAACGTCGACTTCTACTCAGGTATCATCATGAAGGCGATTGGTATTCCAACCTCCATGTTTACCGTTATCTTTGCCCTGGCCCGCACCGTTGGCTGGATTGCTCACTGGAAAGAGATGCTGGATCAACCTGGTCACAAGATCAGCCGTCCACGCCAGCTCTACACAGGTGCCACATCCCGCGACTTCGTGGAACTGGATAAACGCTGAGTCTGACAACGCTAAGTCTAACTCATTGAAAAAAGGCGCCCAAGGCGCCTTTTTTGTGTTCAAGCATGTCGCATGATCAAGGGGCAACCAGCCAGGCTTCACTTTCGATAACCGGCTGCTAGCCTTGTTCTGCAAATTGGCCCTCACCTAACCCACTATCTCTTAAGCTCACTTGCTGTTGTCTCACCTCTCAAAAGCCGGTTCACCCGCTAAAGCCGCATCCTGTACAACTCTTAATGCCACTAACTCTTACCGCCACTAACTCTTAATGCCGCCAACCCTTAGTGCCCACTTCATGTTACCAAGCCTCAATAGCGCCGCCTTTAGCGAATGAGTGATTCCCTCGCTTGCCGTGAACTGTATTACACCGTCAGCTCAGCGCAGTGCGGTCACTTCCCAGGCCTCAACTCAGCCGCTTGCGCAGACGCTATACTGAGCAGCATTGGTGAAAATCATCACAAAATAAACTTTTTTGCTACATCGGCATCAAACACCTCAATGAGGTAGACACCAAAATATCACTAACTGTTGTTTTAAAAGGATATTTAAAATTGGCATTGGTTTTGCTTTATCGCAACAAAGATCAAGATAAGGACTTTCACATGAAGCGTAACCTCACCTACACCCTGAGCACTGCTTTGCTGCTTGGGTCTCTGGCCAGCGGCTGCAGCGAACAGCAGCAGGAAGAAGAACAACAAGCCTTTGCCATTCCGGTCGAGACCAGCATAGTGACTCAAGGCCAGGTTTCCTCCTTCTACGCCACCACAGCCACACTGGAAGCGCCACAAGAAGCCCATGTGGTCAGCCGTATTGCCGGGCTGATAGAAACTCTGCAAGTCGAGGAAGGTGACAGAGTCAACAAGGGACAGTTGCTGGCGGTGATAGACTCCCGTCGTCAACGTTATGAACTGGATAAGGCCGAAGCCGAGGTGCAAATCATCGAGCAGGAGCTCAACCGGCTGAAGAAAATGAATAACCGTGAGTTTGTCAGTGCCGATGCCATGGCCAAACTGGAATTCAACCTGCAAGCGGCCAAGGCGCGTCGGGACTTGGCCAAACTGCAGGTGGAAGAAAGCCAAATCCGCTCTCCCATAGATGGCGTGGTCGCCAAACGTTTTGTCAAACAGGGCAATATGGCCAAAGAGTTTGAAGAGCTGTTCTATCTGGTCAATCAGGATGAGCTCTACGGCATAGTCAATCTGCCGGAGCAGCAACTGAGCAGTTTGCGCATAGGTCAGGAAGCCGAAGTTATCAGTTCCCGCCAGCAGCAAGTGGCGGCCAAGGTACTCAGAATAAGCCCTGTGGTGGAAGCCACCAGCGGCACTTTCAAGGTAACCCTTTCGATCCCCAATCAGGATGCCAGTCTCAAGGCCGGGATGTTTACCCGGGTCGAACTCAGATACGACACCCACGATAATGTGATAGTGGTGCCCTATAACGCCGTCATCAATCAGGATGATCGCAAGGCGCTCTATGTTATCGAAGAGGGCAAGGCGCAGCGCCGCGAGGTCAAACTGGGTTACCGCCAGGATGATAAAGTGGAAATCACCGAAGGCATCAGTCCGGGTGAGCAGGTGGTGGTTCGCGGTCAACACAATCTCAAGGATCAATCATTGGTGGAAGTGATAGCTCCGCTGGATCTGGCCAAGGCCAACTAACTGTCACAAGGACCACCTCTTATGTCTATTATTACCACTTCGGTCAAGCGTCCGGTGACCGTCTGGATGTTTATGCTGGCCGTTATCCTGTTCGGCATGGTGGGTTTCTCCCGTCTGGCGGTAAAGCTGTTGCCCGACTTGAGCTACCCCACACTCACCATACGTACCCTCTACGAGGGCGCGGCACCCGTGGAGGTAGAGCAGCTTATCTCCAAACCTATCGAGGAAGCGGTCGGTATTGTTAAAGGGCTGAGGCAGATAAGTTCGATTTCCCGTTCCGGTATGTCCGATGTGGTGCTCGAATTTGAATGGGGCACAGAGATGGATATGGCCAGTCTCGATGTGCGGGAAAAACTCGACACCATAGAACTGCCGCTGGATGTGAAAAAGCCTTTGTTGCTGCGCTTTAATCCCAATCTCGATCCCATCATGCGCCTGGCACTGCCGGCCCCCAAGGCCACAGAAGCCGAGCTCAAGCGCCTGCGGACTTATGCCGAAGAGGAGCTTAAGCGGGATCTCGAGTCGCTTTCCGGAGTCGCTGCCGTGCGCCTTTCCGGCGGACTGGAGCAGGAAGTGCATATTCTGCTCAATCAAGAGAAACTGGCACAGCTGGATCTCAGCAGCGAAGCCATTCGCAACCGTATCAGTGAAGAAAACGTCAACCTTTCTGCCGGTAAGGTGATCCAGGGCGACCGCGAATATCTGGTGCGCACCGTTAACCAGTTTCACTCCCTCGATGAGCTGGCCAATGTGATTGTCTATCAAAAGGGCAATACCCTGGTACGTCTTGGCGAGATAGCCGAGGTCACGGATGCCTTTAAAGAGCGCAGCGATATTACTCGCATCGGCGGCAAGGAGTCCATTGAGCTCGCCATCTATAAGGAGGGCGATGCCAATACGGTAGCCGTAGCCAGTAAGCTTAAGAGCCAGTTGCAACAGATGCGCTCCGAGGCCAAAGACAGCGCCACGCCAGTGCCCGAGATAATTTACGATCAGTCGGAGTTTATCGAAAGCGCCGTCAGTGAAGTGACTTCATCAGCCCTTATCGGCAGTCTGCTCGCGATGCTGGTGATCTACCTGTTCCTTCGAGACATCATCCCTACCCTGATCATCTCCATCTCTATCCCCTTCTCTGTGATAGCCACCTTTAACATGATGTATTTTGCCGATATCAGTCTTAACATCATGTCGCTCGGCGGTATCGCGCTGGCGGTGGGGCTGTTGGTGGATAACGCCATCGTGGTGCTGGAAAACATCGACAGGTGCAAGGCTCAGGGGATGGATCGCCGTCAGGCCGCCATCACAGGAACCAAAGAGGTGGCCGGGGCGATTTTTGCCTCTACCCTGACCACGCTGGCGGTATTTGTGCCCTTGGTATTTGTCGACGGCATTGCCGGAGCCCTGTTTGCCGATCAAGCCCTGACCGTTACTTTCGCCCTGCTGGCCTCTTTGCTGGTTGCCCTCACCTCGATTCCTATGTTGGCTTCCCGCGAAGGCTTCACAATGTTGCCGGAACTGGTCAAGCGGGACAAACCGCAGCCTCCGGCGGGTAAGCTTGGCAAGCTCAAGCATTACAGCGCCACTGTGTTTACCTTCCCTTTCCTGTTGCTGCTCAGCTATCTGCCAAGATTGCTGCTGACGCTGGTATTAATCGTCACCCGGCTGCTGGTGTGGCTGGTATCCCTGGTGATGAAGCCACTGTCCAGACTGTTTAACCTTTGCTACGGCTGGCTGGCCGATGGCTATCGGCCGCTGCTGAACCTGGCACTCAAGTTCCGAGGCATCACTCTGGCGCTGGCCATTGCGGTCACCGCCATCTCTGGCGTCTTGATGAGCCGCCTGGGAATGGAGCTGATCCCACCGATGAATCAAGGCGAATTCTATGTGGAAATCCTGCTGCCTCCCGGCAGTGAGGTGAGCCAAACCGATGCCGTATTGCAGCGTCTGGCGCTGGCTATCAAAGACAGAGAGGAAGTGAAACACGCATACAGCCAGGCCGGCAGCGGTGGTCTTATGACCTCGGATACCCGGCGCGGCGGCGAAAACTGGGGGCGTCTGCAGGTGGTGCTGGCCGATCACCGCGCGTTTGACCAAGTTGCCGCCAAGCTGCGCAGCACTTTGCGCACTATTCCCGAGCTGGAAGCGCAGATCCAATATCCCGAGCTGTTCAGCTTCAAGACTCCGCTGGAGATAGAGTTGTCCGGCTATGAATTGGAACAGTTGAAAACCTCGGCCGCTTCACTGGTTAAGGCGCTGGAGGGCGATCCCCGCTTTGTCGATGTCAGCAGCAGCCTGCGTGACGGTCAGCCGGAGCTGAGTATCCGTTTTGATCACGCCAGAATGGCCGCCCTTGGCCTGGATGCACCAACCGTGGCCACCAGCATAGCCCAGCGGGTTGGCGGTACCGTAGCCAGCAAATACACTCTCAGGGAGCGCAAGATAGATATTTTAGTGCGCAGCGAGTTGGATGAACGCAATCAGATAAGCGATATCGATGCCATGCTGATCAACCCATCCAGCCCGCAGCCCATCCCCTTGAGCGCCGTGGCCGATGTCTCGTTGACTCTGGGACCTTCGGCAATCAATCGCATCAGCCAGCAGCGGGTAGCCATAGTGTCGGCCAATCTGGCCTATGGCGATCTTAATCAGGCGGTGGCCAGTGCCAAACGCATTCTCAGCCAACTGACACTACCCGCCTCAGTGCAAAGCCGATTCGGCGGTCAGAATGAAGAGATGGAGCATTCGTTCCAATCGCTGAAGATAGCGCTGATCTTGGCGGTATTCCTGGTTTATCTGGTGATGGCCAGTCAGTTTGAGTCATTGCTGCACCCCTTGCTTATCCTGATGGCTGTACCCATGGCACTGAGCGGCAGTATCTACGGCCTGGCGATAACAGGCACCCAGTTGTCTGTCATCGTCTTTATCGGCCTTATCATGCTCGCCGGGATAGTGGTCAATAACGCCATAGTATTGGTAGACAGGATCAATCAGCTCAGGCAAAGCGGCAAACAACGTCTCGACGCCATCAAGCAAGCGGCAGCATCGCGTTTAAGACCCATACTGATGACCACACTGACCACTAATCTGGGGCTGCTGCCCATGGCAATAGGCTTAGGGGACGGCAGTGAAGTGCGTGCCCCCATGGCGATCACTGTCATTTTCGGCCTCAGCCTGTCGACTCTGCTGACTCTGGTGGTTATTCCTGTGCTCTATGCCCTGTTCGACCGCAAACAGTACGCCGAGCCGGCCACCATGGGAGAAGGCGCATGAACCTGACCAAACTGGCGCTTAAGCGCCCGGTGACCACCAGCATGTTCTTTGTGGCCATTCTGCTCTTTGGTCTGGCCGCCAGCCGCTTGCTGCCGTTGGAGATGTTCCCCGGGATAGAGATACCGCGGATCTTCATCCAGGTGCCTTACAAAGGCTCCTCTCCGGCGGAAGTGGAACGCGACATCACCAATGTCCTGGAAGAGTCACTCGCCACCATGGGTGGACTCGATGAGCTGCGCTCACGTTCCAGCCAGGATGGCAGCGAGATAGAAGTGAGAATGAAGTGGGGTGAAAATGTCGCCGCCCGCAGCCTGGAAGCGCGGGAAAAGGTGGATGCGGTGCGCCATCTGCTGCCAACCGATGTGGAGCGGGTGTTTATCATGCAGTTCTCCACTGCCGACATGCCTATGCTGAATATCAGGATCTCCAGTGAGCGGGAACTCTCCGGCGCCTTCGATCTGCTGGAAAAACAGCTCAAACGGCCACTGGAGCGGGTGGAAGGCGTCTCCAAGGTCACCCTCTATGGCGTGGAGCAAAAACAGATAGAGATACGTCTCGATGCCCAGCGCCTGGCCGCCAGTGGCATGAGTGTTCCCGCCATTCACAAGCGTCTGGCGGCAGAAAACTTTGTGATAAGCGGCGGCAACCTGAGGGACAACGGCCGGGTCTATCAGGTGTCTCCCAAGGGCGAGTTCCGTAATCTCGAAGAGATCAAGGCGCTGGTATTGCTGCCGGGTTTGACCCTGGGCGATATCAGCGAAGTCAATTTCGCCCTGCCTGAAGCCACCGAGGGCCGCCATCTGGATAAGAAATATGCCGTCGGCCTGGATGTGTTCAAGGAATCCGGTGCCAATCTGGTGGAGGTTTCGGCTAGGGTGCTTAAAGTGATTGAGGCCGCCAGAGAGGATAAGCAATTTCAGGGGATCAAGCTGTTTATCATGGAAGATCAGGCCCATGGAGTGAAATCGTCACTCAAGGACTTGTTGATGTCCGGCCTGCTGGGCGCCCTGCTCTCCTTTGCCGTGCTGTACCTGTTCCTGCGTAACCTGCGCATGACCCTGGTGGTGGTTTCCTCCGTGCCCATCTCCATCTGTATGACATTGGCCGGCATGTACTTTCTCGGCTACAGCCTCAATATCCTCTCTATGATGGGGCTGCTGCTGGCGATAGGTATGCTGATTGATAATGCCGTGGTGGTCACAGAGAGTGTGTTGCAGGAGCAGCAACATGGCGCTGCCGGTCACAATACAGATGACAGCCCCAACAACACTGGCGATCGGGCAATCCTCAACGGGGTCGACAAGGTGGCGCTGGCGGTGCTGGCCGGCACCCTGACCACGGCGATAGTGTTCCTGCCGAATATTTTCGGGGTCAAAGTGGAGCTGACCATCTTCCTCGAACATGTTGCCATCGCCATCTGCATTTCGCTGGCAGCCTCGCTGTTGGTGGCCAAGACACTGATCCCCTTGATGCTGTCAAAACTGCAACTCAGGTTTGAGCGGGTCGAGAAAGCGTCACGGCTGCAGAAGTCTTACCACACCAGTCTCAACTGGATATTGCAGCACCCGAAAACCGCTACTTGCCTGGCACTGCTGATGTTGCTGTCAACCGCCCTGCCGCTGTCGTTGGTGAAACAGGACAGTCAGGACAGCCAAAGCAAGGAGCGCTTCTACATCAACTACCAGTTGGAAGGACGTCACAGCCTGGCGGTCACCGAGGCCATGGTCAGCCAGATGGAAGACTACCTCTATGCCCATAAGGAAGAGTTCCACATAGATGCCGTCTACAGCTATTACTCTCCCGAGGATGCATCTTCCACCATACTGCTGAAGCCGGATCTGGAGGAAGATGTCGCCGAGCTGAAAAAGCGGATCCGCGAAGGATTTCCCAAGTTCTCCATTGCCAAGCCTCAGTTTGGCTGGGGCAGCGATGAGTCCGGCGTCAGAGTCACACTGACCGGGCGATCCACCTCAGAGCTGATTCGCCTCAGTGAACAGGTGATCCCTTTGCTCTCCAACATAGAGGGCCTGCATGATGTGCGCTCAGAGCTCAACGGTGCCCAGCAGGAAGTGATAGTACAGATAGACAGAGAGCTGGCCGCCCGCCTGGGGCTGAGCATCAAGGATATTGCCGGCAGTATCTCCCTGGCACTGCGGGGCGCGGCACTGCGTTCATTTCGCCACGATCCCAGTGGTGAGCTCAGAATCGAACTGGCCTTTGAACGTGATTGGCGTCAGTCGCTGGAGCGGCTAAAACAATTGCCCATAGTGCGGCAGGACAACAAGGTCTATTCGCTCGAGAGTCTGGCCAAGGTGGAAATTGTCCCCAGATTCGATGTCATTCGTCACTATGATCGCCAGACGGCACTTTCCATAGGCGCTAACCTTGAAGATCTCAGCATGGAAGAGGCGCAGAAACAGATCATGGCGGCGCTCAAGCATGTCAACTTCCCCCATGGTTATGACTACTCACTCAGAGGCGGCTTTCAACGTCAGGACGAGGAAGAGTCAGTCATGCTGATCAACATGGTGTTGGCGATTGCCATGATCTATATAGTGATGGCGGCTTTGTTTGAGTCGCTGCTGCTGCCGAGCGCCATCATTACCAGCATACTCTTCTCCATCACAGGGGTATTCTGGGCCCTGTGGCTGAGCGGCACGCCTATGTCCGTGATGGCCATGATAGGCATACTGATCCTGATGGGGATAGTGGTCAACAACGGCATAGTGCTGGTGGATCAAATCAATCAGATGACGCCGCCAGTGGAGCAGTTGTCTGAGGTCATCGCCTCTGTCTGTGTCACCCGCTTGCGGCCGGTATTGATGACGGTTGGGACCACAGTTCTGGGCCTGCTTCCTCTGGCGCTGGGAGACACTCAGATAGGCGGCGGTGGCCCGCCATACTCACCTATGGCGATTGCCATCATAGGCGGCTTGAGTTTCTCCACCCTGACCAGTCTCTATTTGGTGCCCCTGTGTTACCAGGCCTTCTTCCGCCTGCGTCATAATGCGGCCATCAGGCTCGGGCAATCGCTCAAACTCAGTCAGCGCCTGCTGCCCTGGACCTGAGCCGAAAAACACCGCAGAACAGATAAAAAAGCTGCCATTGCAGCTTTTTTATTGCCCGGACATCAATAGCGAACTAGCTTTATCCCAGCACTCAACTATTTGGAGTTCCTATGCCGAGAATCCCTATGCCGAGGTCAAGATAACCACTCATGAACTGCTGCCAGGTCGCTATATGTTAACAGGCGCCGGCGGCAACATAGGTGTCAGCGCCGGGGAGGATGGACTGCTTATTATAGATGACCAGTTTGCGCCGCTGGCAGAGAAGATTTCTGCGGTATTACAGGGTCTCAAGCCGGGCCATCCGGCTTTTGTCATCAATACCCATTTTCACGGCGATCATACCGGGGGCAATCTGTACTTTGGCCAAAACGCCAACATTCTTGCCCACGAGAATGTGCTCAAGCGGTTGAGTGAGAAGGAACCCCAAAAGAAGGCTCTGCCGGTTATCACCTATGACAAGGGACTGAAAATTCACTTCAACAACCAGGTGTTGGAACTTATTCATCTGGGCCCAGGGCATACGGATGGTGACACCCTGGTGCTGTGGCAGGATCGCAAACTGGTGCATATGGGCGATCTCTTCTTTAAAGACAGGTTTCCTTTTATCGATCTCGACCACGGCGGCTCGGTCATCGGCTACAGAGACAATGTCGCGGCCGTGCTTGAACTCATAGATCAGGATACCTTGGTTATTCCAGGTCATGGTGAACTGGCCAACAAGGCCGATCTCCTGAGGTTCAAACATATGCTGGATGACTGCATCAATTGGATGAAAGAGGGCAAGCAGCGCGGCATGACTCTCGAGCAGATGCAGGCCACAGAACTACCCCAAGCATGGCGGGAATGGGGCTGGCAGTTCATCCCAAAGGAGCGCTGGGTTAAAACCCTGTATCAGGGATTAACCGAGGAATAACGGCCCTCTCAGTTGTAGGCGTATATTGACTCGGCAAGGTTCAGGCAGGAATATTGCGAAAATGCCACAACACCCAATAGATGGGCTTGAGGTCACGGCCGCCTATATCGCGAAACGGCCTCAGCAACAGATAGAGCCACTGCCAACTGACCAGGAAACTTCTGGTCTCATGCCAGATAGCTTCACCACCGGCTTGGCGATAACTGGCTATCGCTTGGGCAATCGCTTCGTTGGCCGGCCCCATGTAGCGGTATAAGCTGTGAATGTACACCAGCAGATCCCTTATCTGCTGCATCAGCATGTCTTTACCCTTTTGATTGGCTTCAAAGTCGATAAAGGTCACCTGTCCCTGTTGCCAACTGATATCCCTGAGTGCCGGACGGCCGTGGGCCAAGCCCATACTGTGCAAACCCGCCAAAGCAGCGGCGCTGTCATTGAGGATCTGCTGCATGCCTTGCTGATCCTGCGATTTGAGTGCCAACCAGTCTTTGACTGTCACACCAGCATCTTCCACGACAAAGTAGCCCTTATCGGACTGAACAATGCGCGGCACAGGAGCTGAGCGGCTGGCCAGATGTTCCAGAGTCTGTTTCTCTTTTTCCAGCGCCAGTTGAGGATTGGGTTTCAACACCCGCATGGCCCCCTGAAGAGTCTCTGCCTGTTTGAGCCAGTATTTTTTACCCTCATATTCAAACGAGCAAATACGCTCCCCGGGATGAGCTTCCAGCACCCGCAGAACATATTGATTGAATTTAGGTTGCTCCATGGACAGGACTCCCTTCCAAGAATTGGTGGTGGTTCACAGAAAATTCTTATTAGTATCTTAGGGAATGGCGATTAAAGCAAATTCACTTAGGCTAAAACCCTGCTATTTAACGCATTTTCAGAGACTAATACCACAGAGGCTTAATGATAAAAACAATTGATGAATGAAATTAACAATTTCCAAACACAACAACTAATACAAAAGAGGGAGACGATGCCAGGGAGGGAAGTAGAAATGTAGACCCCAATCCGCTGTTGCGGATTGGGGGGATCGGACAGGGGCTGTTATTGCTTTTCCTGCCAAGGCTCGGCCTTGTCAGCCAGCAGCACAGGGATCCCATCATTGATAGGATAAGCCAGCCTATCTGCCTTACAGATAAGTTGCTGTGCCTGCTTGTCATACTCCAGTCTGCCTTTACATATGGGGCAGGCTACGATTTCCAATAGTTTCTTATCAAACGCCATCAGACTGTCCTTTTTGGTTTGCCTTTTGTTTGCTTGCCATTGCCTCTCGCACCCGAGTCAGCAATTGGGCATCGAATTGGGGTGATAGCTTGGCATTGACGGCCAAATACCACCAGTGTTGTTTTGCAAATTCGCGACACTTGATCGCATCTTTTTCTGTCATCAGCAGCGGCAGTTCATCGCCAAGTGGCGCCAAGGCCTCCAGACTGTAGGCCTGATGATCGGCAAAGACCTCTTGAGCTTCGAGCTTGAACCCCATCTGAGAGAGAGTTTCAAAAAAACGTTCCGGATTACCGATACCAGCCATGGCTTTTACCGCCATAGGCGCTGTGGGGGCCTGAGTCTGGTTTTCCCCTGCGACACTCAGTACTGCACCGGGAATGAGCTGCATACCAAACTCTCTGACAGTATCGCTGGCTTCACCGTTGTGAATAACGAAATCGGCACTCTCCAAGCGCCATTCACCCTCTCTCAAGGGACCTGCAGGCAATAACATGCCATTACCCAAGCGGCGGCTGGCATCGAGCACCACCACTTCAATATCCCGCGCCAGTCGATAATGCTGCAAACCATCATCGCTGATAATAATATCCACATCAGCGGACGCCAGCAGCAACTCGGCGGTGGCTATACGATCCACTCCCACAGCCATAGGCACTTGAGTGCGGGCCACTATCATCGCCGGCTCATCACCAAAATCCGTTGGATTGGCGCCTTGGGGCACCAGTCTCGGCTCGGTTTGACCACTGCCATAACCACGGCTTATTACCCCTGGGTGGTAACCATAGTGCCTGAGCAACTCAATCAGATAGATAACGGTAGGCGTCTTGCCACTGCCGCCGACGGTAATGTTGCCGACAATGATCACGGGTACGGGCAAAGCTTGCGAGGCCTTGAGCCCAAGTTTAAACCCCAGGCGTCTCAGGCCACTGAGCAAGGCAAACAACCAGGAAAGCGGCCAAAGCAACCACCTTCCCCAATGCTTCTGATACCAGATACGGTTAAGCAGAGCTTCCACTTAACCTCCGAATTGCATCTGGTACAACTTGGCGTACGTCCCATCCTTTTCCAGCAGGCTCTGATGCGTGCCGCGCTCGAGGATCTTGCCCTGATCGACCACCAAAATCTGATCGGCACTTTCAATGGTCGACAGTCTGTGGGCAATAACTATCGAGGTACGATTGCGGCGCAGGTTATCCAGCCCCTTTTGAATCGCCTTCTCTGATTCGGTATCCAGTGCCGAGGTCGCTTCATCGAGGATCAACACAGGGGCATCCCTGAGGATGGCTCTGGCAATGGCGATCCGCTGGCGTTGACCACCGGACAACATCACGCCGTTTTCACCTATCTCGGTATCCAGTCCTTGGGGCAAGGTTTCGATAAACTCCATCGCATAGGCCAATTTGGCGGCGTTTTCTATCTGTTCGCGGGTCGCCTCGCCTGGATAGGCATAGGCGATATTATTGGCTATGGTGTCGTTGAAAAGAGTGACCTGCTGCGACACCAACGCGACCTGGCTACGCAGACACTTGAGTGAATAGTCGTAAATACTGACATCATCCAGGGTAATCTCCCCCTGTTTCAGTCCAGCGTAAAAACGGGTCACCAGACTGGCGATGGTCGACTTACCCGAGCCTGAGCGACCCACCAGCGCCAGAGTCTGCCCCTGACGCACTTCAAAGTCGATATTCTCAAGCGCCAGACGCTCCTGCCCCGGATAACCAAAGCTGACGTTATCGAAACGCAGATTACCCTCAACCCGCTCTACTGTGTGAGTGCCGCTATCGGACTCCCCCGGAGTATCCAGCAACTCAAACACTGTGGTACAGGCAGCAATACCGCGTTGAAACTCGGCGTTAACCCGGGTGAGGTTCTTGATGGGCTGCAGCATGGCGAGCATGGCACCCAGGATAGTGGCAAAGGTACCCGCGGTCAGTTCATCCTTCAGGCTGTCAAAGCTCGCAGCATAGAGTACAAAGGCCAATGCAAAGGAACCTATGATCATAATAAGCGGTTGGCTGATGGCCTGGGCCGCTGCCAACTTCATGTTCTGATAGCGGTTTTGATCGTTAACTTTGGCAAAACGCTCGGCCTCAGTCTTCTGACCGCCGAAAGACAACACGTTCTTGTGGCCCTTGATCATCTGCTCAGTCACTGCAGTCACTGACCCCATGGCGCCCTGGATCTGCCGCGATACTTTACGGAAGCGGCGACTGACAACGGCAATCACCACCCCGATGAAAGGACCAATGATCAGAATGCAAAGCGACAGCTTCCAGGAGTAATAGAACATCAACCCCAGCATGCCTATGACAGTGACACTGTCTCTCACCAAAGTGATCAGCGCGCTGCCGGAGGCTCTGGCAATTTGCTCTGTGTCGAAGGTTACTTTGGAGATCAAGGAACCCGTGTTTTCCTTGTCCATATAGCTGACAGGCAGCGACAGTATGTGTTCAAACACCTGCTGACGCATATCCTGAATAAGCTTGGCACTGATATAAGAGATGCCATAGGTAGAGACAAAGTTGGCCAATCCCCTAAGACTGAACAGCCCCACTACCACGAAGGGGGCCATGGTCAATACATCCGAGCTGGCATTAAACCCTTTGGAGGTGCCCAGCTCCACGCCGGCAACGACCGAATTATTGGCAAACCCTTCATCAATAAAAGGTTTCACAAAAGCGATAAAAGTAGCATCCACAACCCCATAGGTGATCAACGCCAGAATCGAGATGATAAATACCCCTTTGAGAGGCTTGAGGTAGGACAGCAAACGTCTGAAAACCGTCCAGACTTCACGTTGTTGAGATGTGCTCATCAGCGAAACTATATTTATGACAAAGTCGCCATTCTACTCTGGATTCCTTGCCATACCAAACCCAAACAAGCGGTTATACCAAAATGGCGCCAGATCCTCGCGGTAACGGTGCACTGTATAACCTTGGCTATCAAAGTGGATACTCACCTGCCCCAGCTCGCCGGAAATCAAGGCTTGGGCTCCAAAGGCGTGATATCTCAAACGTATCTCCTCTTTGGGAAATCCCCAACGATTGCCATATCCGGCAGCAAACAACACCCATTTCGGCGCCACAGCACCGATAAACTCTGGGTGAGATGAAGTGCGGCTGCCATGATGGGGCGCCAGTAAAATATCGCTCTCAAGTGAGCCTTTTTTGTGCAATAAGGCAACCTCGGCGGCCAGCTCTATGTCCCCCGGCAACAGTACCCTATGATGTCCATCGAAGAGTTGCAGCACGCAGGAACCGTTGTTGCCTGGCTCTGGCTGCTCGGGGCCGAGAAAGTTCAGCTCTATCCCTTGCCACTCGAACATCCCCGGACGGCAGCCCCTGTGCCAACGCTTTGGATGACTGCTCTTGGGCTCAGGGACATCGGTTATCAAACCTGCCTTGTCAAAGGCCTGCATCAGCACTTGGGTACCACCGGCGTGGTCATTATCGCCATGGCTGACAATAAGGAAATCGAGCTTGGTCACGCCTTTGGCGCCAAGGAAAGGCACTATCACCCGCTCTGCGTAACTGAAACGCTCGCCAAAAGCCGCACCTGTATCATAGAGCAATGCATTAGGCCCCTTTTGTACCACCACAGCCAGCCCCTGCCCCACATCCAACATATGTAACTGCCAGCCCTTGGATTTGAGCAGTCCAAGCCATAGCCCGAGCTGCAGAACAAAGGGCAATATCAGCAGCATGGCCACTCCCCGCCCTTTGGGCAACATACGCCAACAAAGCCATGCCGGAAACAGCAACAGCGCCGCGGCGCTGAGAGCCTGCGGCAGCATGAGCCAGCCGCCGGGAAGCTGACTATTGAACTGCCATAATTTTTGCACCGGCCAGAGACTGAGAGACGCCAATTGCCAAGGTATGAGTGCCACGGCATCCATGCCGAGAGCGGAAAATATCGACCACAGCAGCAATGCCAGCAACGCCAGAGGGATCACCAGTAAACTGAACCAAGGTACCAGCAGCAAGTTGAGCCACAGGCTGTGAACCGTCACGGCACCAAAGAGTACCGCCTGCAGTAACGACAGCCCCAGACATAGACGCCACTGTATCGCCCAAAATGCCAAGGCCCAGCGCTTGAGCTTTGCAGGCCAGTGGGTCAGCACTTGCTTCTGCTCCAGAGCGTTAGGATTATGAACTGGATGATTAAGGCTCAGCAAAATTAACGCCAGTGCCGAGAATGACAACCAAAAGCCGCCGCTGAGACTGGCCAAGGGGTCAATCAAGAGCACACAGGCCAGCGCCCACAGCAGCCGATCCCAGGCCGAGGCATAGCGCATCATTAATGAAGAGAGCACCAGCAAAAACAGCATCAGCAAGGCTCTTTGGGTGGCAATGGCAAAGCCCGCCAGGTAGGCATAAAAGAGTGCCATCAGCAACGCAGCCAAAGATGCCAACACCAAATTGCGCCGTCCATAGGCGGGTGCCCAACGTTTGAGCGCTCCAAAACTCAGCAGATAACACCAGAAGGCAACAACCGAAAGATGCAGACCGGAAATCGCCACCAGGTGGGCATTGCCGGATTGACGCAGCTCTTGCCAGCGCGCCTTGGAAAAGAGTGACCGCTCACCCAAGGTCAGCGCCAGCAGCAGATCGCCGCCCTCTATTCCAACCAATACTGGGGTTAATTCCGTGACCAATCGGGCCCTGAGCCCTGTTGATGGCAACAGCCGCTCACCTGATATCACCTGGCCTCTGGCGGCTATCCGCTCGCCAAGCAGATAGCGCTGACGATTGAAGCCACCCTGATTGAGCACGGCGGCGAAGGATCTGGGTTTGACTTCAAACTGCCACACCTCACCCAATTGCGGTGACGGCAATGCATCCCCCTGCCAGCTCAAACGCCACATGGCGGCCAGGGGTGCCAACAGGGTTGAAGAATTATCATCAATTGGCCGAATATCCATACGGATCCAGTCGCCGTTTGCAGAAACTAGTGATATGATTTCGCCCCGCAGTGTCTGAGTAACAGACGTTTCAGAGCTGGATGATGAGTCAGTAAGGCTTTTAATATCAATAACTAACTGACAGTAAACACTGACCCACAGCACGCCGCCCAAAGCACCATAGAGCAAAGCACTTCCCTTGGGAACCCAGCTCCCGCTCAAGACTCTGAGGCACAAGACCAGCAGCACTGCAATAATTGGCAATGAGAATAAGGGCGGTATCCAAGGCCAAAGCATGGCCGAGAGTACAGCGATGCAAAAGCCCCATAAGCATTGATTCATCATTGAGTAATTTAAGACAGCAATCCAAGCCTATGCCAAAAAAGATCATTCAGAGATTCATGCCCGATCCGGAGAAACTGAGGAATCATAAACACCTCAAGATCTTCGGCAGCCTGCTGAACAAACCCAACCTCTGGGCACTGAATCGCCGCTCTGCCCCCGGCGCCTTCGCCATAGGCCTGTTTGTTGCCTGGATGCCGATGCCGTTCCAAATGGTGTTGGCCGCCGCGCTGGCAATCTACTTCCACGTCAATCTGCCGGTGTCGGTCGCCTTGGTTTGGATTACCAACCCTGTGACCATGCCGCCCATGTTTTATCTGGCCTATTTGATAGGCGCCAAGCTGCTCAATCACCCGCCGCAGCAGTTTACCTTCGAAGCCAGTTGGGCCTGGATAGAATCTTCCATCAGTACCATAGGCCCACCTTTCCTGCTCGGTTGTTTGGTATTGGGTGTGGTCAGTGCCCTGACGGGATATTTTGTGATCAAGAGTGCCTGGCAGTACTCCATCTATCTGCAGTGGCAAAAACGACGTAAGTAATTGCTGCTGGCAGTAACATCACTGGAGCGGCACAATTCAGGGATACCTAGTCTTAGCGCTGACCAAACTTGGCAACCCAAAGCATGTTCAGCCAACCAAAACCAAGAACCCGGCGATGGCCGGGTTCTTGCTATTTAGGATGTGCCTGTCGCTTATCAGCGCCCGGCCAGGGCGGTTGCCGGGGCGATTCGACTGGCCCTGAACGCCGGATACAAGGTAGCCAGCAGACTCATCAGCAGCGCCATAGCCACCACGACCAGTACGTCTGCCAACTCGAGCCTGGATGGCAAGAAATCGATAAAATAGATATCCCCCGAGAGCAACTTATGCCCGGTCAACTGCTCAATCCCCTTGGCGATGGCCGAGAGATTCTTGGCCAGCAGTACCCCCAGTAGAGCTCCTATGGCGCAGCCGAGCACACCATTGAGCGCACCCTGGACAATAAATACCAGCATCACGGCGCCGCGCTTAAGTCCCATGGTCATCAAGATGGCGATTTCCGAAGCCTTGTCACGCACCGCCATTACCAGGGTGGAGACTATGTTGAAACAGGCCACACCTATTACCAATGCCAGCACCAGATACATGACGGTGCGCACCAGCTGAATGTCCTGGTAAAGATGCCCCTGGGTGCGGGTCCAGTCGTTGAGATACAAAGTCTGGCTCTGGGCATAACCCAGCTCGCGAATCAGCCGCGGCGCTTCAAACACACGTTCAACCTTGATTCTCACCCCGGTCACCTCGTCTCCAAGCCCAAGCAGGCGCTGGGCATAGGCCATGGGCACATAAGCCGTGGTGTATTCAAGCTCGCCGCCGAGACGAAAACTGCCGCTTATCAACAACGAATGACTGCGGGCCTGCGCCAGTTGACCACTGCCCTTGCCATGGGGTGATGGCAGATAGAGGGTCAGGCGATCACCCACTTTAAGTCCCAGTTTGTCCAGCATCCCCTGGCCCAGCACGATATGATTGCTGTCGCCCGCAAGGCTCTGCCAGCTTTCCTGTGTCAGATACTGACTCAGGGTCGAAACCCGCGCTTCGGCCTCGGGGTTAATCCCCACCACAGACAAGCCGACAAAACCGCCCGGCTTTTGCACCAACCCCTGCATGCGTACCAGCGGAGCGGCGGCGCTGATGCCGTCGATTTGCTCGGCGTCCGACACTATCTGACGCCAGTCGTGAATAGGTTCACGGACCTGGCTCAACTCCCCCTGGGGCACAACCCCGAGCAGGCGCTGCTCCAGCTCGCGCTCAAAGCCGTTCATCGCCGACAGCACCAGAATAAGCACGGCAACCCCGAGGGCGATACCTGCGGTGGAGGCAAAAGAGATAAAACTGATAAAGCTGCTGCTCTGGCGGGCACGGTAAAAGCGCCAGCCGATGACCATGGGCAGCAAGGCGGGATGCGCCGTCATTGACCCGCCTCCGGCGCCGACAAACGACCATCGACCATCTGCAGCTGCCTATCCATCCTGGCCGCCAGTTGATGATCATGGGTTACCACCACAAAAGCCGTGCCCAGTTGCGAGGCCAGCTCGCGGATAAGCTCATAGACAGCCTCGCCGCTGTGGGCATCCAGGTTACCCGTAGGTTCATCGGCAAGTACCACTTTGGGGCTGTTGATCAAGGCCCTGGCAATGGCCACCCGCTGGCGCTCACCACCGGAAAGCTCCGCCGGGGTGTGATCCAATCTATGTCCCAGCCCCACTCTTTCGAGCAAGGCCCTGGCCTGTGCTCGCACTTCCGCCTTGGGTCGACCGGCAATCAGCCCCGGCATGGCCACGTTTTCCAGGGCATTGAATTCGGGTAACAGATGATGGAACTGGTAGATAAAGCCCATCGCCTGATTGCGCAGCTGTGCCTGGCGGGAAGCCGAGGCCTTGTATAAATCCTCGCCTTCGAGCAACACCTGACCGGCAGAAGGCCTATCCAAGGTGCCAAGAATATGCAGTAAGGTACTCTTGCCCGAGCCCGAACTGCCGACAATCGCCAACTGCTCCCCCGGATACACCTTGAGGTCGACCTGCTCCAGCACCTTGGTGCTGAGCTTACCTTCCTGATAACTCTTGCTGACGGCTTTGGCTTCAAGGAGCGCGGCTTGTTGCATGGTATTGATTCTCTTATTCATATCTAAGTGCAGTCGCAGGTTCTACCCGGGCGGCCCGAATAGCCGGGTACAAGGTGGCGGCCAGGGTCATCAGCAGAGTGCCGATGGCGATAAGCACCAGTTGCTGCGGTTCCAGCTGCACGGGTAACCTCTGTCCGGCGCCCAATACGGCGATCCCCAAGGTCGACAGCAGCGGATTGATGTTGAGGGTGGCCACTATGCCAACACCCAAGCCCAGCGCCAGGCCTATCAGGGCATTGAGGGAGCCCTGGGAGATAAAAATCGTCATGATATCCAGCCTGCCCAGCCCCTGGGTCTTGAGCACGGCGACATCGGCAGTTTTATCCACCACCATCATCACCAGCGCAGAGACGATATTGAAGGCTGCCACCGCAACAATCAGGCTTAACATCAAAGACATCATGTTCTTTTCCATCTTCACCGCGGCGAAGAGATGGCCATAACTGTCACGCCAGTCGCTGACGCTCACCTCAACGCCCTTAGCTTCGAACAAATGTTCAACCTTGGGCGTCAGCGCCGGGGCGCTGAAGGGGTCGCTCAGAAACAGCCTGAGATCCTGAATTTGCTTTGGCGACTGACGCATCAAGCGGCGGGCATCTTCATAGTGCAGAAAAGCCACCCCGGCATCGACCTGAGAACCCATCTCAAAAATACCCGCCACTTCAAAAATTCGCTGGCTGGGAACAGGCCCAAGCGGCGAGTACACCACACCATCACCGCTGAGCAGACGCAGCTTGTCACCGGTGGCAACATTGAGCCGCCGTGCCAGCTCTGAGCCCAACAACACCCTGTAGCTGCCGCTGCTGAGCGAATCGAAGGCATCCAGATAGGCGTGTTTGGCTACAACCGAGAGATTTTTCTCGGCCTCGGGGTAGATGCCATAGAGCTGCACCGCACTGATATTATCGGCCGACTGGGCCATCGCCTGGGTGGTCGCCGAGGGCGCCAGCCCAAGCACGCCGGGCAATTGTTGCAAATCGACTTTAAAGCTTTGCCAGTCGTCAAAAGAGTGGTCTGTATGTACCGTCAGTTGTGGGATAGCCCCCAGGATTCGGGTCTTGAGCTGGCCTTCCAGGCCGTTCATCACAGAGCTGACAATAATCAATGCTGCCACCCCGAGAAAAATCCCGCTGACGGCGAAGAAGGTAATAAAGGAAGCAAAAGCGTTGGCCTTGCGGGCACGCCAGTAACGATAACCTATGTAAAATGAGAGTCCCGGATTCATGAGAGGGATAGCATGTCCTGTGCGCTGCGCTTGCTAAATCAATGAAGTGGGCACGATAATAGGTGGATTGACCGGGTAAATACAAGAGGCGGGACCTTGTTTCCTGAATCCAATCCATACTTCAGCGTGCCCCACGCCTTCGATGTCTATCTCAGCCTCTGGCCCAAGGACACTCCCTTGCCGACCGAGAGCCAACTGCTGGCGATGCAATCCACCGGCTTGAAACTGATGAGCGAGGTCAAGGCGCTGGAAGCCGGCTGTTTGTTGCAGCTGAGGCAACTCGGCGATGAGGGCCGGGCGATAGTCGACTACCTCAAACTCCAGTCCCGTAAGATAGATCTGGTGTTACAGCACGTATTGGAGCAGGAGAGCCGCGAAGGCCAACACTGCCCCGGGGTGCAATTTGGCGGCAGCGGCGTGCGGGTGCAGTTACCCCAGGCACTGGACGCCGGTACATTTTGCAAGCTGACCCTGTTTATTCGCGATGAAATCCTGTCCTTGCAGTGCATCGCCTCGGTGCGGGAATGCCGCGCCGACCCAGGCCATGAAGGCCAGTTTCTGGCTGATCTCGACTATCGGGTGATCCAGGATGCCGATATCGAACTCTTGGTCAAGGCCAGTCTCAGCGTGCAACAAAAGCAGCTCAAGCGGCGTAAGGCCAGTCAGGATCCCAACTGGCACGAGCCATCCTAAATCTCTACAATGGTGCGCAATCCATTCAGAATGAATCTGTTATCACATCTTCAATGAATAAGTTTTCTGTACTGGCGCCTGAGGGTGCCCCAAAGGCCGGCGAGATACGCCATCTCGGCCTCGGCGAAGGCGTGGAGCGCGCGCTGACCTTGGCCAACCTCGCCCGCCAACATCAAGGTGTCAGCCTGTTGGTAACAGCGGATACGCCAACCGCCCTTACACTGGAAGCCGAACTCAAATACCTTTTGGGTGATGCCCTGCCCGTGTGGTTGTTTCCCGACCGGGAGACCCTGCCCTACGACAGCTTTTCGCCGCATCAGGATCTAATCTCCCAGCGGCTGGAAACCCTGTCAAGGTTGCCGAGTGCCAAGCGCGCCCTGGTAATAGTGCCCATCAACACCCTGATGGTGCGACTGCCGCCCAAGTCTTTCCTGTCGGCCAATGTGATGTTGCTGAATAAGGGCGACAACTACAGCCTGCAACAGATGCGCGAGCACTTGGTCAGCGCCGGTTATCATCTGGTCGGTCAGGTTTATGAACATGGCGAATTTGCCATTCGCGGCTCGATTCTGGATATCTTTCCCATGGGCTCAGCCGAGCCGTTGCGAATTGAACTGTTCGATGATGAAGTGGAATCGATTCGCCATTTCGATCCTGAAACCCAGCTATCCAAGGAACCCCTGTCGCAGGTACGAATGCTGCCGGCCAAGGAGTTCCCCACTGATGAACGGGCCATAGAAGGCTTCCGCCAGCGTTATCGGCGCTATTTTGAAGTATTGGTTAAAGAGCCCGAGTCCATCTATCAGCAGGTGAGCCGCCATTTGATGCCCGCCGGTATCGAAAACTACCTGCCCTTGTTCTTTGACGAAACCGCGACCCTATTCGACTATTTTGCCGGCGATGTGCAACTGCTGACGCTGGGCGACCTGCAGCAGGCCGCCGACACCCATCTGACGCAGGTGCGCAATCGCTATGAAGACAGGCGGGTCGATCCGCTGCGGCCCCTGCTGGCCCCGGCAGACCTATATCTGTTGACCGAGCAGCTGTTTGCAGCCTTCAAGCGCTGGCCAAGACTGCAACTGAGCCTGGTGGATGCCCAAAAACAGCAGCAATTGGCTGCAGTAAGCGCGCTGCCGGATATCTCGGTCAACCATAAGCTGAAGCAGCCCTTGCAGGCATTGGCCGACTATATCACCTCGGCAGGCAGAGTCCTGCTGAGCGCCGAATCCGAAGGCCGCCGCGAGGCGCTGATGGAGCTGCTGGCCAAGATAGAGTTGCGCCCGGTACTGTTCCCGCATCTCAAGGCGTTTATCGACTCGGATGCACAGCTGGGGTTAATCGTCTCACCCCTTGCCAAGGGCTGCGTACTCCATGAGCCCAAGCTGAGCATTATTTGCGAGACCGAACTCTTCGGTCAGCGGATCTCCCAGCAGAGACGGCGGGAAAAACAGCGGCAGATCAGCAGCGATGCCCTGATTAAAAACCTCGCCGAGCTCAAGGTCGGCCAACCCATAGTGCACCTGGAACACGGGGTCGCCCTCTATCAGGGGCTGGAAACCCTGGATACCGGCGGCGTGGTGGCCGAATACCTCAAGCTGGAATATGCCGGTGGCGACAAACTCTATGTGCCTGTGTCATCGCTGCACCTCATCAGCCGCTACGCCGTGGCGCCGGATGAATCCCCCAACCTCAACAAGTTGGGCAACGAGAGCTGGGCCAAGGCCAAGAAGAAGGCGATAGAGCGCATTCGCGATGTGGCCGCCGAGCTGCTGGATGTTTACGCTCGCCGTCAGGCCCGCCCCGGCGAGGCCTGTGAACTGGATGAGGCCGAATACGCCCTGTTCGCCCAGGGTTTCCCGTTCGAAGAGACAGTGGATCAGGAAACCTCCATCGCCGCCGTTCTCGCCGATATGCAGTCACCGGTGGCTATGGACCGTCTGATCTGTGGTGACGTGGGCTTTGGCAAGACGGAAGTGGCCATGCGCGCCGCCTTTGTTGCCGTCAACGCCGGCAAACAGGTGGTGGTGTTGGTGCCCACGACGCTGCTGGCTCAGCAGCACTATGAAAACTTCAAGGACAGGTTCGCCGACTGGCCGGTGCAGATTGAAGTCATGTCCCGTTTTCGCACCGCCAAAGAGCAGCAACAGGTGATTGCCGACCTGGCAAACGGCAAGGTGGATATTGTTATCGGCACCCATAAGCTGCTCAACAGCGAGGTGAAATTTGACTCCCTCGGCCTGCTTATCATAGATGAGGAGCACAGATTCGGGGTACGGCAGAAAGAGAAGATCAAGGCGCTCAGGGCCAATGTGGATATTCTCACCCTGACGGCGACCCCTATTCCCCGCACCCTGAATATGGCCATGTCCGGCATGCGGGATCTGTCGATTATCGCCACCCCGCCGGCCAAACGCCTGGCGGTGAAAACTTTCGTGCGCGAATACGACAAGGCCAGTGTCCGTGAGGCCATAGAGCGGGAGATCCTCCGTGGCGGCCAGGTCTATTACCTACACAACAATGTGGAGAGCATAGAGAAACGCGCCGAGGAGTTGCGCGAGCTGTTGCCCGATGCCAGAGTGGTAGTAGCCCACGGCCAGATGCGTGAGCGCGAGCTGGAGCGGGTAATGTCCGATTTTTACCACAGACGCTACAACGTGTTGGTGTGTACCACCATTATTGAAACCGGTATCGATGTGCCGAGCGCCAACACCATCATCATAGAGAGGGCCGACACCTTCGGGTTGGCGCAGCTGCATCAGCTCAGGGGTCGGGTTGGCCGCTCCCATCACCAGGCTTATGCCTATCTGATGACCCCGCATCCGAAACGCATGACCTCAGATGCCCGCAAGCGTCTGGAAGCGATTGACGCTCTGGAAGATCTTGGCGCCGGCTTTATGCTGGCGACTCAGGATCTGGAGATCCGCGGCGCCGGTGAATTGCTGGGGGATGAACAGAGCGGCCATATCTCCAAGATAGGTTTCAGCCTCTATATGGAGATGCTGGAGTCGGCGGTCAAGGCGCTGAAACAGGGCAAGGAGCCATCCCTGGCGCAGATGCTCAACGAGCAGTGCGAAATCGAGCTGAGGATCCCGGCGCTGTTGCCGGAAGACTATGTGGGCGATGTCAATATTCGTCTGTCGCTCTACAAACGGATAGCCAACTGCACTACGGAAGCGGCGCTGGATGAGCTCAAGGTAGAACTGATTGACCGTTTCGGTTTGTTGCCTGAAGCCACCCGTAACCTGATGCAACTGACACTGTACAAGCATCAGGCCACCGCGCTCGGGCTGAAGAAACTGGATTTTCACGCCCACGGCGGCAGTGTCGAGTTCGGTGACGATCATATTATCGATCCCGGCTTTATCATTGGCCTGTTGCAATCCCAGCCACAAATCTATCGAATGGATGGACCGAATAAGTTAAAGTTCACCCTTGCGGCCGAAAGCAGTAAAGAACGCCTGGAGATAGTGGGTCTACTGCTGCAACAACTGGCACAACACACTGTGGGAGAAAAATAGTGTATCGAAATATGCTGGCAACCCTGGCTCTGGGGCTGACACTTTCGCCTGTATTGCAGGCGGCACAATACCCTTGGTACGAAGTCGAGGTATACCTGTTTGAACGCCCCGGGCCAAGCACGGAAAAGTGGCCGGATACGCCGCTGGAGCTCAAGCTGAACAAGACCATAGACTTGATCACTCCCCAGGTCGCCACCGAAATCAGCTCAAGCAGCATGGCTGTGGGAGACTGTGATCCGCAATGGCAATCTCAATCCGCAGACAGCGCAGCAGATAAGGCTCTCAATAAAGATACCTTTGACTCACAGCGCGGCCGTCCCCTTCAGGCAGGCCAAGTGATATCTCTGGCCCAGACCGATAACACGACTCAAGCGGATGCCGCCGGTTTGCCTTGCCAACAGCGGCAAGCGGAAATCCGTATGCCCAAGCAGTTGCCTGTGAATATCAGTCCCAGAGACAGCAGCACAGCCGGCCAACCCGGCGCCTTGCTGCTCAGTGAGAACCAGGCCCAATTTGGCGGTGTTATCAATGCCCTCAAGCGGCAGAGCGGTTTGAAAGGGCTTTTGCACCTCACCTGGCAGCAACAGATGAAACCTCGCCATAGAGCAGAGGCGATGCATCTCTTTGGTGGCCGTAACTTTGGCTCGCAGTTCAGGCAGTCAGGTTTACCCCAGAGCCAGTTGGACACGACTTCAAGCTCCTCTTTGAATGGCTTGTCGGAAGACAAACTGCCTGGGCAGGCAATAGGCAATGGCCTAAGTGAACCAAATCAAATGGGCAGTGAGGAATACGCAGCGCTTGGGAGCTTGATGGTCCCCAAAACACCCAAGGCGGTGTGGGAGTTCGATGGGCTTTTGAATATCTATCTCAGCCATTATCTCTATGTGGAAACCCGCTTTAACTTGAGGGAGGCCGGCTATAAATCTCTGGCCACCCAGGAAGGCGAACCTGAGCTGCAAACCCCCTTTCTTTACAGCATTCCCATGGAACAGAATCGCCGTATTCGCAGCGGGGAAATACACTACTTCGATCATCCCAGAATGGGGATGATCCTACAGGTAAGGCGTATGGCCCAGCCGGGCAGCCAAACTCAAGCCGATGGTGGCGAAGAGCCCTGATCAATCACTGATAGAGAAGTCGAGGTAGATCTCATCTGCCTCGTCTTCCTCTACATACACCCCATCGACCCGTGCCTGAGGTGGCCCTTGCTCGCACCAGGCAATCAAGTGGTCGACCGCCGGGAAGGCGCCCTGCGCCAACACCTCGACCGAACCATCTTCTTTGTTGCGCACATAGCCTGTCACCCCAAGTGACTGAGCCTTTTGCTGGGTAAAGCGTCTGAAACAGACTCCCTGCACCTTGCCTTTCACAGTCAGCAGCACCCGCTTCATGGGCGTCTCCTTGTAGACTTGTCTTGGTGGCCTTGTGTTGCCATGCTTATAAATCAAGCAGTTGATTAACAAAAAAGCAAAAAAAACAGCTAACAAAAGAGTGTTAGCTGCATCGGGCGACATACGCAAAAGGTCTGGCACTGTATGAATAACCGAATGTAACATTCTGTATCAAACTCGCCATGGTTGGTAACTTTACACAGTCAATGGCCCGATGCAACCAGCGAAACAAACTGAAAAACAACCCGGAGGCACTCTCGTGACTTGGATCACAAAAAGCACTCAATTTACCGTATGAGTGGATATTTATCCTACCCGTTCAACCCCCTCTGTTTGCTTGAAGGCTTTTATCTGAGTCAAATGGCTCGCCAGCGAAGCAAACTTATGACTCTGTTGTTTGTCCCAAATCACTTCATAATAGCGGCTGAGCAAGGCATGACTGCGGGTGCTATCCAAGACCTCATCCTCGGTCGACAGCAGGCACAGGGCACGGTTACGGTTCTTACTGCGAAAATCGGTCACGCATTTGCTGGCAATATCGGCATACTCTTCCGGCCTGTCTATCTTGCCGGGCATATTTTCCTCCGGCCACAGATTGGGGTTGACCAATACCGCCTTGAGCCCGGACAGAAAAGCGATTCGCTCGGCCCAATAGGCACCCAGCCCCACACCTATGATCAATGGATGGGGGTCATCGGTGAGTTTAAGCTGTTTACTGACCTCATTCAGCAGATGCTGCATGTCGTGTCTGGGATGCTGGGTGCTGTAGCTGATGAGACGCACATCATCATCAATGAACTGTAACTGCCTGACTTTTTCATGATTACCCGGGCTGGTGGCATCAAATCCGTGAAAATACAAAATCATTTTGTTTCCTCAAGTCTCATTTCCAGTCATGGTTATACAGGTTTCAAACTAACCAAGTTAGTTTGCACCTATATTGTGCCAAATCAATTTTTTGTGGATGAAATTCTGGCCGCCAGCTCGCGGGCCCGGTCCCAGCGTACTTCATCCTGTAATGCACGCATTACCTTTACGGGGTCGGCCCTTAATGTTGCAGCCGGGAAAGGATTGCTCTCTGGCCAAGGGAAGTCCCCCAGAAGACTTCTGGCACCCTCAGGGTCATTGCATACCAATACCATGTTACAGCCGGCATCCAGTGCCGCTCTGGCCCTGGCCTGATAGTCTCCGGCTACCGCCGCCCCTTTCATGCCGAGATCGTCCGAAAAAATCACCCCGTTAAAGGCCAATTTGCCGCGCAGCTCCTGTTTGAGCCAAAAAGATGAAAAACCGGCTGGGTTAGGGTCTACTTCGGGATAAATGACATGAGCCGGCATAATGCCTTGGAGCATCTCTCTGGCGATCAGCTGTGAAAAAGGCTGCATGTCACACTCGGCAATCTCTTGGTAACTGCGCGGGTCGACCGGTTGGGCAATATGGGAATCGGCCTCGACGCTGCCGTGGCCGGGAAAATGTTTGCCCACCGCGGCCATACCGGCCTCAGTCATGCCTTCAATAAAGGCCGCTGCCAGAGCCGTGACCTGCTCGGGCTTTGAGGCGAAACTGCGAGTGCCTATCACCTGACTGATACCATTGAGATCGAGCACAGGGGCAAAGCTTAAATCTATGTCACAAGCCAAGAGCTCAACGGCCATCAGGAAGCCCAGCTCTTTGGCCCAGGTTGTCGCCAGCTCCAGCGAGCCTGCGGCGGCCGGCAATATATCGCCCATGGCTGGGATTTCGGTAAACCCCTTTCGAAAACGCTGTACCCTGCCCCCTTCATGGTCGACGGCGATCAGCAGTTCGGGACGCACACTGCGAACCGCACGGATCAGGGCTATCAGTTGCTCTCTGTCTTGGTAATTACGGCTGAAAAGGATTAGGCCGCCAACGGCCGGGTGCTGCAGGACAGAGGCCTCCTCTGGCGTCAACTCGACAGAGGCAAGATCCAGCATTAAGTGACTCATAAACATCTCCAACAGGGTACCGCGCATGAAAGCGACTGAAAAAGGTACGAAATGGTGTTAGCCCCGATACAGGTATGGCTGCCAGGATAGCGCGACTAGGGTCAATCCCATTGTTAGCAAGGCTAATCCGACCATAGCTTGATAAAAATAACTAATGATATTCCAGGCCAAAAGTATGGGATACTTGCCCTATGGGCAGAGTAACTCTGGGTCAAGGTTACTCCGAAACCCGCGTATGCGCGAGCAATGCGCCTCCCAATGACTAAAATAACAACGAAACAGCAACAGGGTTAACCAAATGATTAGCGTATTCGATATGTTCAAGATAGGTATAGGGCCCTCCAGTTCCCATACCGTGGGTCCGATGAAAGCGGGCAAAATCTTTATCGAACAACTGGCTGCAGATGACTTACTTGGACAGGTCGACGAACTGCAGGCCGAGCTTTTTGGCTCTCTTGGACAAACGGGCAAGGGCCACGGTACCGGCAAGGCGGTGATCCTGGGATTGATGGGGGAAGATCCGGAAACCGTCGATACCGACAGCATAGAGACGATTCTGGCAGAGGTGGCCGACAGCCAGACACTGACACTCAGCGATGGCCGTAAGGTTAAGTTTACCCGCGAAGATGGCATCACCTACCACAGACGCAAGACACTGCCGGCACACGCCAACGCCATGACACTCTACGCCCTCAAGGCCGGAGAGTGTTTGTATCAACGCACTTACTATTCGGTCGGCGGCGGTTTTATTCTCGATGAGGATGAAATTCAGCAGCGTAACGCCTCTCCGGCGACTCCCATTGCCCAGGCTCCTTACGATTTCAATACCGCCAGCGAACTCTTGGAGCTGTGCTGCGACAATGGCCTGAGCATCTCTTCGCTGATGATGGCCAATGAGCTCAGCATAGCCCCAGAGAGTGAAGTCAAAGCCAAACTGTGGCATATCTGGCAAACCATGAAGGCCTGCGTGGAGAAAGGCTATCAGAAAGAAGGTATTTTGCCCGGCGGTCTCAAGCTGCGCCGCCGCGCCCCGGCGCTGTATCGCCGTCTCAAGGCTGAGGGCCGCAACAACATAGATCCCCTCAATGCCATGGATTGGGTGGACTTGTTTGCCCTGTCGGTGAATGAGCAAAATGCTGCCGGCGATCGGGTGGTAACGGCCCCGACCAATGGCGCCGCCGGTATCATCCCCGCCGTGCTCTGCTACTACGACACCTTTGTTCAGGAAGTGGATGAAGATGTCTGTAGCCGCTTTCTGTTGACGGCCGCGGCCATAGGTATTCTGTACAAGAAAAACGCCTCCATTTCCGGAGCCGAGGTTGGCTGCCAGGGCGAAGTCGGCGTGGCTTGTTCCATGGCAGCAGCCGCTCTGACCGAGATCATGGGTGGTACGGTCGAGCATGTCGAAAACGCGGCGGAAATCGGGATGGAACACAATCTGGGGTTAACCTGCGATCCTGTCGGCGGCCTGGTACAGGTTCCCTGTATCGAACGTAATGCCATGGGCGCCGTCAAGGCGATCAACGCTTCACGCATGGCGCTGCGCGGCGACGGTAATCATAAGGTTTCCCTGGATAAGGTGATCAAGACCATGATGGATACCGGCAAAGATATGCGCAGCAAGTACAAGGAAACCGCCAAAGGCGGCTTGGCGGTTAATATCGTCGAATGTTGATTGGTGCCGCCCTGCGCTGACTCAGGGGATAGCAAGAGTAGATTCGTTCACCAAAGCTCATATGAGGCGTTGCTCAGGCAACGCCTCAATACTGCCCCCCTGTTTACAAGATTTCCGATGCCTGTAACCCTCTTTTTCTGATAGCTTGCAGACCTTAAGCACAATTTTCCCGCTCTTGTGGAACAGATGGATATTCCGCCGGCGGGTTGCGCTCAAGGTATTCAAACAAGCCCGACTGCATACTGACATTCCAAAAACGCCCCGCCATAGACAACTCCAAGGCCGTTTGACTGAGCTCTGCCAAACCATGACTTTGCCAACGTAAAAACAGCGGCATCAAGTGACTGACCAGACTGTCAGGCAGGAGAGAAAATGCCAGGGAGCCTGAGTCCAGAGCGCCTTTAATAGTGCCGGCAAATCCTTTGGGCACAGGCGCTGTAATATGGGCCGGTGGCCGGCTCCCTAGCTTCAGCGCCTGCTGCCAGGCCGAAAGCTCACGGCCATACATGATGCCATACCCGAGAATGTTACCGCCGGCACCGGCGCCAAAGGGAATGATCTCGGCGCCGGCTTTGGCCATATGGTTATAGCGGCTGCGTTCTCTGGCATCTCTGCGCCAATGGTTACAGGACAAAGCTTGCCAGGCGCCAGCCTCAAGAGTCTTGGTACCATAAGCGTACATCCGCGCGCGAGTAGCACTGTCAGCACGCGGTGCTTCAACCTCACTCTGCTGCTGGCGCTGAATACGGCTGCCACTCAAGGTTATCAGCTGATACAGATCCACTCCGTGAATGCCGCTTTCAATTACGTCGGCAATATCCTGCTGCCACACCCGCTCATCTTGCCAGGGCAAGCCAAAAATAAGATCGGCAATAACAGGTGCATCATTTCGGCGGCTGAGTTGCTGTAGACGCTCTATGACCTTTTCCCTCGAGTCCAGACGCCCCGCGGCAAGGCGCACCTGGGTATCAAAGCTCTGCACCCCGAATGAAAAGCGATTAACCCCACCATTGAGTGCCGCCTGCCATTTATCGTCGCCAAAACCGTTGAGACGCCCCTCCAGGGTGATTTCCACATCATCACTCAAGGGGAAATCAGTCAGTGAACGCAGCAGAAGTGCAATTTGGCTGGCCGTCATGTCGCTCGGCGTGCCGCCACCTATGTAGACGGCCTGGAAAGGCCTGCTTTGCACCAGTGGATTTTGGCCGGCGCGGCGCAGCTCAGCGCTCAAGGCTTCAACATAATCGGCTATTCTTTGCGGCTTGGCGCCATTTTCAAAAAAGTTACAGAAACTACAGCGTTTTCGGCAAAAAGGGATGTGCAGATAAAGAGCACGCTGGCTGCTGGTCGAGGTTTGCTGCCAAAGCTCGTGCCATTGGCCGGCATCAAGCTGAGCTTCAACTCTGACTCCGCCATGGGAATGGGGCGCACGTTTTGGGCTAAAAGCAAACTGCAAGGGGGATGGGCTGGCGATCCCCGTCATGGAAGGAGTGAAAATCATCGGAAAGTCCGTTGAACGACAGACTTAAATGATAATAAATATCATTACCATCATTTTGATTCAGATCAACAGACTGTGAAGCGGCTCCTGAAATTTACCCAAGAGCTTAGTGAGAACGTCAAATAATCCCCAAGGTGCAATGACCGCAGTTACTTCTCCAACCTTGTAACTGCATAAAAAACCGCCCAACTTGTGGACGGTTCTGTTAAGCAGTGGTCTCAGCGCAGCGGCAGTTCGACATCGGCGAACATCTGCTCTATCAACTGCGCATCACGCAATGCAACAGCCTTTTCCACCACATCCCTTGTCAGGTGCGGCGCAAATCGTTCAATAAAGTCATACATATAACTACGCAGGAAGCTGCCCTTTCTAAAGCCTATCTTAGTGGTACTGTGGGCAAACAGATGACTGGCGTCTATAGCCACCAGATCCTTGTCGATAACAGGATCAATCGCCATGGAAGCTATCACACCAACCCCGAGACCCAATCTGACATAAGTCTTGAGCACATCGGCACTGGTGGCGCTGAAGACGACTCTGGGCTCAAGCCCGGCACCATGGAAACCACGCTCAATTTCCGAGGCCTTGTCAAAACCGAACACATAAGTGACCAAGGGGAAGCGCGCCAGCTCTTCAATGCTGATCTGACTGCGGCTGGCCAGAGGGTGATCTCTGGATACCACCACAGAACGATTCCAGTGGTAACAAGGCAACATAATCAGGTCGGAATAGAGATGCATCGCCTCGGTGGCAATGGCAAAATCGGCGTCCCCGCGAGCAGCCGCTTCGCTTATCTGCGATGGCGTGCCCTGATGCATATGCAGATTTACCTTGGGATAACGTTCAATAAACTGGCGGATAATCTGCGGCAAAGCATAGCGGGCCTGAGTATCTGTGGTAGCGATATTCAGCTCCCCCTGATCCGGCTTGGTGTACTCTTCGGCCACTTTCTTGATACTTTCGACTTTACCGAGAATATCATTGGCAATTTTGATGACCTGTTCGCCGGCCGGTGTCACATGGGTCAAGTGTTTACCGCTGCGACCGAAGATCTGGATCCCCAGTTCATCTTCCAGCATGCGTACCTGCTTACTGATCCCTGGCTGAGAGGTATAAAGGTTTTCGGCGGTAGCGGAAACATTGAGGTTGTGATTGACCACTTCTGCAATATATCTGAGCTGTTGCAGTTTCATCTTTAGATCCTTGAATTTCTGCTCCATTCAGGAGCAGAATTTGAATGTTGTAATGCCGGACATCTATAATCAATGGTTATAGTATAAAGCAATAACTAAATCAAACAGGAATATAGCCACGAATGCGAACTATCTTCAGGACAGATACCTCATGCTGGACTAAGATAACTAGGCTAGTTTATTGATTTATTGTAGCATTAACAGAATTATAAAATTTACGGAAAGGCTATGGCATTTACTCTTGTACTGGTGCTGATTGGCGCGCTTCTTCTGCTGGTGATCGGCATCAATGTTATTCAGCAACAAAAAGAGCGAGCCGAGGCCGAACGTCGTACCGAGCTGGCTCGCCAACGGGCTATTTTGGACGAAACCGAAGAAGTCCTCTCCAATACCGGCATGTTCCCTTGCTCTTCACAAATGGTTCTGGTGCTCTACAAGCGTATTCAGGATGCGGCAAGAATCGCCGTGACCCTGAGCAAAGCCAATCAGAAAGGGGATTATGAGCGGCGGCTGACTGATCTTGAGGCGCTGATCAACAATCTGCAAAGCAGCGGCCCTCAAACACCGGCCATCGAAAACTTTCGCCTGCCTGACAACGATCGTCAGGTATTGGTGCTGGTACAGACCTTGAAAAAGCTCAAGGCGATTTTGCGCGCCGAGCATAACAAGGGCAAAGTCGATCCCACAGTATTTGCCGCTGAAGAAGGACGCATTGACAGCCTGCAACTCAGGATCAATGTGGAGAGCATGCTGTCACGCGCCCGCGCCGCCAGTTACATGAAACAATACGGCTCATCGAGGCAGATGGTCACCAAGGCACTCAGTACCCTGCATACCATCAAGGCACAAACTCCGAATGATCCCTTTATTGCCCGAAAAGTGGATGAAGCCAAGCAACTGCTCGATGAAATCATGGGCGCGCAAAAGATGGCTCAGCCCAGCGCCCCCAAACAGAAAAATGATGAAGATGATATCGATGTGTTGTTCCAGCCTAAGAAGAAGTGGTAAGCCGTCAACTTGAGCTTAAGCTACTACCGGTAAACTCCAACAAAAAGCACCTCTTGGGTGCTTTTTGTTGCTGCTGTCGGTTTTGCCTAGCCAAGTGAACTCTACCAGCCAAGTAGCTCATCCCCAAAGATCTCTCAGCCAATTCTATCTCGACTAATCTATTCCGAATAATCCAGGCTGCCGATACTGCCATTTAGGGTCACAAGCTTACACTTTCACAAACAATAACGCCCTGCAATTGCAGGGCGTTATTGGCTCAAGTATTCAGTTGAGCTTAGCTCTTGGCTTTCTTTTTCTTGCTGTTTTCAGCAAACCACTTGCCATCGCGATAGTGGGCGACCCAGCCGGTTGCCTTACCATCAACTTCGCTGGCCACGTACTGCTCTTTAGTCTTGCGGCTGAACTTCACCAGAGTCGGATGACCTTCATCATCTTTCACCGGCGCATCGGCCAGGAACTGATATTTGGGCCACAGCAACTCACGGTATTCCACCAGCTCGGAGACCAACGGCGCGCGGGTTTCGCGGGATCTCGGGAAGGTACTGGCGGCCAGAAAGATACCCGAGGCACCATCACGCAAAACAAAATGAGCGTCAGACTTGCTGCACTTGAGTTCGGGCAATGGAATAGGATCTTCCTTGGGTGGCGCCACTTCGCCATTCTTGAGCAGTTTACGGGTGTTCTTGCACTCGTTGTTGGTGCAACCAAAATACTTGCCGAAACGGCCGTTCTTCAGCTCCATATCACTGCCGCAGCGGTCACATTCAATGACCGGGCCTTCGTAACCCTTGAGTTTGAACTGTCCCTTCTCGACTTCATAACCCGGGCAGGCAGGATTGTTACCGCAAACATGCAACTTGCGGGTTTCATCCAACAGGTAGCTGTCCATGGCGGTGCCACAGATGCCACAGCGATGCTTGGCCCTGAGCGCCTCGGTTTCGGCATCTTCGCTCTCGCTGATCGCTTCTTCACCCGGAGTCAGGTTCAGCGTGGTCTTGCAGCGCTCTTTCGGGGGCAATTCGTAGCCGGAACATCCCAAGAACACGCCTGTAGTGCCTGTACGGATCCCCATGGGGCGCCCACAAGTAGGACAGGCTATGTCTGTCAGCACCATCTGGTTGGGGCGCATACCACCCTCTTCCGGTGGCAGCTCGGCATGTTGCAACTGCTTGGTGAAGTCTTTGTAGAAGCCATCAAGCACCTGTTTCCAGTCGAGTTGCCCCTGAGCAACGTTATCCAGGGTCTGCTCCATTCCGGCGGTAAAGTCATAGTTCATCAGGTTGGCAAAGTTTTCCACCAGACGTTCACTGACAATTTCCCCCATCTTCTCGGCGTAGAAACGGCGGTTTTCCACCTTCACATAGCCCCGATCCTGGATGGTGGAAATAATAGTGGCATAAGTGGAAGGGCGACCTATGCCGCGCTTTTCCAATTCTTTAACCAGAGAGGCTTCGCTGTAACGCGCAGGTGGCTTGGTAAAGTGCTGTTTGGGATCCAGTTGTTTCAGATCCAGTTTATCGCCCTCCGCCAGATATGGCAGAGTGACTTCTTCTTCATTCTTGCGTTTGACCGCAGATTGTACCCGGGTCCAACCATCGAATTTCAGGGTGCGACCACTGGCCTTCAGCTCAAATTCACCGGCCTTGACCGTGAGTCGGGTGGCATCATATTGAGCCGGAGTCATCTGACAGGCAACAAACTGGCGCCAGATAAGCTCATAGAGCCGCTGAGCGTCACGCTCCATGTCTGTCAGTGACGCAGCGTGTACAGAGACATCTGAAGGTCGAATCGCTTCGTGAGCCTCTTGCGCGCCCTCTTTGCTGCCATAACGAATAGGCGCATCCGGCAGGTACTTGTCGCCGAACTCTTTGGCAATCATGGCTCTGACGTTATCCAGCGCTTCCTGGCTCAGATTGGTAGAGTCGGTACGCATATAAGTGATATGACCCGCCTCATAGAGACGCTGGGCCATCATCATGGTCTTCTTCACCCCAAAACCGAGACGGGTACTGGCGGCCTGCTGCAGTGTCGAGGTAATAAAGGGAGCGCTGGGCTTGCTTTGAGTGGCCTTGTCTTCGCGGCCGATCACTTCATAACTGGCCGATTGCAGTGCTGCCACAGCAGCCAGCGCCTGGGCTTGATTGACCGGCTCAAATGCCTTGCCGTTTTGCTTGACCACTTGCATGGTCAGAGCATCATCGGTAGCGGTCGCCAACTGGGCGTGCAGATCCCAGAACTCTTCAGGCACGAAGGCTTTAATTTCGGCTTCCCGCTCAACCACCAAACGCACTGCTACCGACTGAACCCGTCCGGCAGAGAGGCCTCTGGCAACCTTTTTCCACAGCAGCGGCGAAACCATAAAGCCCACTACCCGATCGAGGAAACGTCGAGCCTGCTGAGCGTTGACCATATTGTTGTCGAGATCGCTGGGTTTGCTGAAGGCATCCTGGATGGCACTCTTGGTGATCTCGTTGAACACCACCCGCTTATAACGGGAATTGTCGCCGCCTATCACCTGCTGCAGATGCCAGGCAATCGCTTCCCCTTCTCTATCCAAATCCGTCGCGAGATAGATTTCATCGGCGGAATCGGCCAGCGCTTGCAGTTCTTTTACCACCTTCTCCTTACCAGGCAGAATTTGGTAGTTGGCTTTCCAGCCGTGCTCAGGATCAACCCCCATACGGGCAACCAGAGCCTTTTTCTCTTTCACCTTCTTGTACTTGGCCTTTTCTTCAGGCGACATCTTACGCACTTCGGCTGCGCTTTTTGCCTTGCCGTTGGCGTCGGCGGAGGAGGAAGTCGGCAAGTCACGTATGTGACCCACACTCGACTTAACGATGAATTCTTTACCAAGATATTTGTTGATAGTCTTGGCTTTGGCCGGCGATTCGACAATAACTAGCGATTTACCCATAGTGTGATTTGCGCCAAACGATCTCAGAACGGTGAAAATTGGCACCATATATAGAGGGTTGTCCTCGGACTTTCAAGTTAATCCCTCTTTTATGTGTACCGGCGACTCAATTTTTAAGCAGGGTTAAAAATTTGTACAAAATAATATTGCGTAATTAAAAACTAATATTTCATTATTTCACTGCAAGCAAGTAATAGTTATGCATTTGTGATGAAAAAGCACTTTTGCCACCCTGTGGGGCGACTTGTTAAGCCTAGGAGCTCAAGTATACTGGGGCCAGTCCAGGGCCTGGATTGGGCCCCTATAACAACCTCAAATACCCCAAAAGGACAAGCAATGAAGCATTTTGAAGCGAATTTTGACGGATTGGTGGGACCCACCCACAACTATGCTGGCCTGTCGTTCGGCAATGTCGCCTCCCTGAACAATGCTGCCCAGGCAGCCAACCCCAAGGCTGCGGCCAAGCAGGGATTACAAAAAGCCAAGGCACTGGCCGACATGGGGATGATCCAGGGCATGCTGGCACCGCAAGAACGCCCCGATCTGCATACGCTGCGAAGGATAGGTTTTAGCGGTACCGATAAAGAAGTACTGCTGAAGGCCGCCGAGCAGGCACCGGCGGTTCTGAGAGCCTGTTGCAGCGCCTCCAGCATGTGGACCGCCAATGCAGCAACCGTATCCCCGAGCGCCGATACCCATGATGGCCGAGTGCACTTTACCCCGGCCAACCTGGTGGATAAATTGCATCGCTCTATCGAGCCGCAAACCACAGGCAACATTCTCAAGGCCATTTTCAGCGACAGTCGCTATTTTGTACACCACCAGCACCTGCCGGAACACAGCAGTTTTGGTGATGAAGGCGCTGCCAATCATACCCGCCTGTGTCAGGAATATGGTCATGCCGGAGTCGAAGTCTTTGTTTACGGCCAGGAAGCTACCAACCCTCAGTCCATAAAACCGAAGAAGTTTCCCGCCAGACAAACGCTGGAAGCCTCACAGGCTATCGCCCGTTTACATCGTCTTGATGAAGACAACACTGTCTTTATTCAACAAAATCCTGAGGTGATAGATCAAGGCGTATTCCACAATGATGTGATTGCTGTCGGTAACCGCAATGTGCTTTTTCATCACGAGCAAGCCTTTGTCGATACCAAGGCCAAGCTGGCAGAGATCCGGGCCAAGCTGGAAGGTGATATCCATTTCATTGAAGTACCGACCGCCAAAGTCAGTATTCAGGATGCGGTCAAATCTTACCTGTTCAACACTCAACTTTTGAGTAGGAGTGATGGCAAGATGGTCATCATAGCGCCAACCGATTGTGCCGAGAACCCTGCGGTAAAAGCCTACCTCGATGAACTGCTGACTCTGGGTACACCGATTCAAAAAGTTGAATACTTTGATGTTAAACAAAGCATGCAAAACGGTGGTGGCCCGGCTTGCCTTCGCCTGAGGGTCGCCATGAATGATGCCGAGTTGGCAGCCATCAATCAGCATGTACTGCTCGACGATAGCCTGTTTACTCGCCTCAACGCCTGGGTGGACAAACACTACCGCGACCGCTTGTTACCCGCAGACTTGGCCGACCCACAATTGATAGTCGAGTCTCGCACCGCGCTGGATGAACTGACCCAGATAATGAAGCTCGGTAGTGTCTATCAGTTTCAGAGATAGGCAACTTCTTAATGAAAAGACCACTCAAATGAGTGGTCTTTTTGTAGATAGCGCGTATTTCAAGTCGTTATAGACCAATCGACATGTATAAACACTCTTGGTAAAAAATCCACCTGCATAGCAGGTGGCTTTGAACAGCCCCCTAGAAGGGGGCTAAAAGAATCACCCATCCAAACCAAGCTTGATCTGACCGTTTGATTCCTCTGCCTCTACTTTCTGTTGATACCTTACATATCGACGAATGATCTCTTCGTTTGCTCCCACTGAATCTACTAAGTAGCCTCTTTGCCAAAAGTGGTTACCCCATAATTTATGCTTTCGTAAGTAAGGGAATTTGTTAAACAGTCTTATCGCCGTTCTTCCCTTTAAAAAACCTACGTACTCCGAAACACTCAAGCTTGGCGGAAGTCTCACCAGTAAGTGAACATGGTCTATCTGGA